>CAYRDI010000013.1:0-46683 GCA_964423095.1 uncultured Micavibrio sp. | reverse complement strand
CGCGATGGTGGTCGAGATGCTCGCCGGGGCCGCATCGCGGCCGAAAGTCGCGCGGCGGGGGTCATTCGGAGCCTCCTGCGCGGGCCTCAGCCCACCCGGTCATTCGGGCTTTCGCGGGTGATCTGCACGTCATGGACATGGCTTTCCTTCAGCCCCGCGCCGGTGATCCGCACGAACTGGCACTTCGTCCGCATGTCCGCCACCGTCGCGCAGCCGGTATAGCCCATCGCGGCGCGCAGACCGCCGACCATCTGGTGAATCACATTCCCCACGGGGCCTTTGTAGGGCACGCGGCCTTCGATCCCTTCGGGTACCAGCTTGTTCGATTGTTTGACGCCGCCCTGAAAATACCGGTCTGCGGAGCCCTGGACCATCGCGCCGACGGAGCCCATGCCGCGGTAGGATTTATAGGAACGCCCCTGATAGAGAATGATATCGCCCGGTGCTTCGTCCGTTCCGGCAAAGGCACCGCCCATCATGGCGCAATCCGCGCCCGCCGCAATTGCCTTCGCATAGTCGCCGGAATATTTGATCCCGCCATCGGCAATGACCGGAATACCTTTTTTCGAAGCAATTTCGGCGACGTTCATGATGGCCGTTAATTGGGGAACGCCCACGCCCGCGACCACGCGCGTGGTGCAGATGGAACCGGGGCCAATTCCCACCTTCACCGCATCCGCCCCCGCATCGATCAGTGCCTTCGCGGCTTCGCCCGTGGCGATGTTGCCAGCAATAATCTGGAGGCCGTTGGTGCGGAGTTTGCGCACCTTTTCCACCATCTGGAGTACGCCCTTCGAATGGCCGTGCGCGGTATCGACGACCAGAACATCCAGTTCCGCATCCGCCAGAGCTTCGGCCCGCGCGATATTCCCTTCTCCCGTGCCTATGGCGGCACCCACGCGCAGGCGGTCTTTATCGTCCTTGCAGGCGTTGGGGAATTTTTGCGCCTTTTCGATGTCTTTCACCGTGACAAGCCCAATGCAGCGTTCGCTGTTATCCACCACCAATAATTTTTCGATGCGGTGTTTGTGCAGCAGTTTGCGCGCTTCGTCCTTGTTCACCGTGTTGTAAACTTTCACCAACCCTTCGGCGGTCATCAATTCTTTGACCGGTTGTTTCATGTCTTCGGCAAAACGGACATCGCGGTTGGTCAGAATGCCCACCAGTTTCCCCGAACTTTTTTCCGTGACGGGAATGCCCGAAATATTGTGATGGCGCATGACGGCCAGTGCCTGACCCAGCGTGGAATCCGGATCGATTGTGATGGGGTTGACCACCATACCGCTTTCGTACCGTTTGACGCGGCGAACCATTTCGGCCTGTTGTTCGATGCTCATGTTGCGGTGGATGATCCCCATGCCGCCATTCTGCGCCATGGCAATGGCCATGCTTTCTTCGGTCACCGTGTCCATAGCCGAAGACAGCAGCGGGATATTCAATTTGATGGTTTTCGTCAGTTGGGTTTGCGTATTCACAGCATCGGGCAAAACATCGCTGGCCCCCGGCAGAAGGAGCACGTCATCGAACGTGTAGGCTTCCGGAATGATGATTTGGGGGGAGGAGATTGTCTTGGCCATGCAAACCCGCTTTCTTTGGTGTCTTTATATGCGTTGTTTGCAGGGCATATATACGTGTCCCGCCCCAAAAGTAAAGGATTTTATGCCCCCGCCCCCTTAAAAACTTGGGCAAATTCAAGGTTTCGGGGCCGCACAGACGGGCTCATCCCTATTTTTCCTTTTCCGTTTGACTTGTCATATGGACGGGCGTATTGCAGCGCGCATGTAAACTTCCAGTCCATAGAGGGAAATCAATAAATGTCTGTCATCCTACCCATCGACGATTCCATCGTCCCAGCCGAAGTCACCAAAGGCTATCTTAAAGCCTACGATACAACCTTTCAAACAAGCATCGGCGCCTTGTACGAAAAAATCAAAAAAGAAGCCCTGTCCAAAATAACGGATGCCCCCCAACCCGGTGCGTCTGTTTTTGTTTTGGTGGCGGGCAGCCAGGGCGTTGGCAAAACGCAAATGGTTGAACGGCTGATGGCAGAACGCACGACACAACAATTTGTAGAATGCGATGTTGATTCCATTTTGAAAAGAATGCCAGAAGTCGAACCCGCTCTTCGTCAAGCAGAAGAGCACATGGTGCTTGATTTTGAGGCTGCTGGACATTACAGCCCTGAAACCCATAGGAACATTCTTGAGCAAGCTATTGAACGCCTGCGCCCGGCCGCAAAATATATTAGCGACCGTTTGATGAGCGAATGCGTGGCCGAAGGATACAACGTCATCGTTGAAACCAATGCCAAAACGCCGCATATCTCAGATTTTCTAAGCCGCGTTAAAAATACCGGCGTTATTCTGGAAGGCCATATCTGCGAAGCACCGGACAGCGTAAAAATTGCCGGCGCAAAAAGCAAACAACACGGATTCAGCTTTCCCAGAGATGTTCTATTGGCAGAAAGTGCGGCATTCCGCAAAAATATCCCTGCAATTGCCAATGCGTGCGATAGCAATTTGACCATCTGGTGGCGTCAGAAAAAAGACCAACCGTTGCAGAACGCCGCCGTTGCGACATCACAAAGTTATACAGCCTATCCGGTTGCCAAAGCGGGTTTTGAAGCCTATTTTGCGGACCCTAGCGGTTTGGAAATCACAACACTGATGGGCAGTCGCAAGGAAGCAAAACCGGAAGCCCCGAAAGCAGATCCCAAAATGATGCTTGATGCCTAAGATCTAACCATTCCAAGGAAAACGGGGCCGATTGGCCCCGTTTTTTATCCGTTCTTGCGAAATCCCTGTGCCACCACATAGGTTTCGGGGGATTCCTTCCGGCTTGCCGGCGGTTTGATGTGTTTCACCGTTTTGAAATCCTTTTTCATACGGGTTAGAAGATCCCCTTCGGTGCCGCCCTGAAACACCTTGGCCACAAACGCACCATTCGGTTTTAAAATTTCAATGGCGAAATCGTACGCCGCCTCCACCAACGCCATAATTTTATAATGGTCGGTTTTTTGATGGCCCGTGGTGTTGTGCGCGATATCGGACATCACCACATCCGCCTGTTCCCCGCCCAGCGCATCAATCAACACCTGCGGCGCGTCATCATCCATAAAATCCATCTGGAAAAACGTCACGCCCGGAATTTCATCCATTTCCAGCAGATCAATGGCGACCAGATGTTTGCAGCCCTTTTGTACGGCCACCTGACACCAGCCGCCGGGCGCGGCACCCAGATCAACAACCACCTGCCCCTTTTTAAAGATGCGGGCCTTTTCGTCGATCTCCATGATTTTATAGGCGGCGCGGGAGCGATACCCCTCCTTCTTCGCCTTGGCGACATAGGGATCGTTCAATTGGCGTTCGATCCAGTGAATGGAGGAAATTTTCCGGCCCTTGGCGGTTTTGATCTTTTTCATGTCTATAAAGCCATCACAAATGTCGATACGCAGAAGGCCGCGATCATAACCGTAATCGAGGCCGCCATGTGAATATTTTTATCCGATCCTTTGGAAAAATGGGCCAAAAGCAGGAACAAGCCGATAAAAAACCCGTATGTGATCATTCCCCGTTCATAAATTCTCATTTCGATAAGGCCGATAAACCCGTTGGAAAAACCTGTCGAATGCATCAATTCGATTTGCAGGCGCAAAAGAAGGATGCAACCCAGAACGAAAGAAATGGTCAAAAACCGTTTTCCCTTTTCCACGGCGTACCATGCAACGGGCAGCCAGAACAAATCAATCCATTGATAGAGGGTTTGGAGGAGACTCATGACGGACTTTGTTCTATGCTGGTATGGATCAAACGGCCCCTGTGGCCGTTATTTCACCATAATTGTCTTTCATAGATTTTACCATGTCGTTTTGCAAAAAAGCCTTTTTTAGCCTGTTCATCGCAGCCGCCCTGATGGCGGGAACGCCGGTACAGGCACAAACCATCATCCGCGATACCGAAATCGAAAACGACATGGCCGAATGGTTGAAACCCGTTTTCGCGGCCGCAGGCCTCAGCCCCGATCAGGTCAACATCGTTCTGGTCCAGGACAGCCAGATGAACGCCTTCGTGGCGGGCGGCGCGAATATCTTTATCTATACGGGACTTTTGCAAAAAACCGAAAACCCGGGCGAAGTGATCGGCGTGGTCGCCCACGAAATGGGCCACATCGTCGGCGGCCATTTGATCCGTGGCAAGGAAAAAATGGAAGAAGCGTCCTATGAAAGCATTCTGTCCATGATATTGGGCGCGGGTGCCGCGCTTGCCACGGGCGATGGCGGTGCGATCGGTGCGGTGGGAGCTGCGGGAAGTTCCATGGCCATGCGCAAATACCTGTCTTATAGCCGCGCCTTTGAAAGCAGTGCGGATCAGGCTGCCGTAAGGTTTTTGGATGCGGCGCAGATCAACCCCACGGGGTTGAAAACCTTCATGGAAAAGCTGGAAGGACAGGAATTACGTCCGGAATCACAACAATCCACCTATGTCCGCACCCACCCCCTGACGCGTGACCGGATCAGCGCACTGGAAGCCCGTGTGGCAAAATCCCCCTATAAGGACAAACCCTATCCCCCCGCATGGGTGGAACAACATAAAATCATGCTGGCCAAGCTCGCAGGATTCATCACCCCGCAACAAGTGGCATGGACCTATGACGACCGCGATAATTCCATGGCGTCCCTCACCGCCCGCACTATCGCGGCCTATCGCACCAACGATGTGACAAAGGCCTTAAAGCTGGGCAACGAACTGATCGCAAAAGAACCGGGCAATCCTTATAACCTCGAACTCATGGGTCAGATGTTGGTCGATTTCGGGCGGGTGAAGGAGTCGCTTCCCTATTACGAAAAGGCGGTTGCGGAGAAACCCGATGCGGGACTGATCCGCACCGCGCTGGCCCACGCACAAATCGAAACCGCAGGAAACGACAGCAGTGTTTTGGAAAAGGCAATTCGCAATCTTCTGATCGCGCAAAAATCCGAACCGAAATCCACCCGCATCCACCGCCTGCTTGCCACCGCCTATGGCCGCACGGGGGATGAAAGCCGTGCGAAGCTGCATCTGGCCGAAGAGGCCCTTTTGCAGAACAAGCTGGACTATGCGGGCAGTCTGGCGCGAGAGGCCCTTAAAGGCCTGAAATCCGGCTCCGGCGACTGGATCCGGGCCAATGACATTCTAGGTTATATCGGTGTCCACAAGCAGGATAAAAACGACGATGGGGACGATCAGCCGTAAGCCCGCTTTTGCACTGCCAAAACCTCATGGAGTAAGATAGTATGTTGCCCGAATTTGATTGTTTTCACCCTAATTCAAGGAGATTGCCCGTGAAACGCTATGTTCTTCCCGCCCTGATGGCCGTTGCCATGATACCCGGAGCCGCACGCGCGGAAATGGGCGCAGACCAGAAAAAAGAAATAGAGGCCCTGGTCCACCAATATATTCTGGAACACGGCGATATCCTGATTGAAAGCGTCAATAAATACCAAACCAAGCAGGAAGAAAAAGCGAACATGGAATCCGAAGCGAAAGCGAAGGAATTCATGGCAGCGTTGAAAGACGCCAAGGGGCTTGCCGAAGGCGGAAATCCCAAAGGCGACATCACGCTGGTCGAATTCTTCGATTACAATTGCGGTTATTGCAAAAAAGCGTTCGATGAAATCCTGAGCGTCAATAAACAGGACAAGGACGTCCGGATCGTTCTATACGATATGCCGATTCTGGGGCCTTCTTCGCATGAAATCGCGAAATGGGCTCTGGCTTCGAAAAAGCAGGGCAAATATTTCGACTACCACGTGGCCCTGATGCAGCATAGCGGTGAAAAAGATGACGCCGCACTGAAGCAAATTGCCAAAGATGTAGGGCTTGACCCCGACAAACTGTCCAAGGACAAGGATGACCCCGCCATCGAAGCGGAAATCAGTGCACACCTGGCCAAAGCACAAGAGCTTGGCTTTAACGGGACGCCCGGTTTCATCATCGGTGAAAAGGTTTTCCGCGGTTACATTCCGCTTGACGTGATGCAAAGCACGATCAAGGACGAACGCGCCAAAGTTGCCAAGAAGTAAACGATAGAAATTCCCGTTGCATTTAACGAGGGGACGTATGGTTTTCCGGATATTTGCGGCTTTGCTGGTTTTTGCGATCACCTTCACAGGCTACAAGGTCTGGAAGGCGATGCATCAGCTTGACGGGTTTTACAATCCCTCCATGACCTTTGCGATCAGGAATGAAGGCACGGAAGGGGATGTAAAAATCGTAGAATTCCTGCATTACGGTTGTGTGGGATGTAAGAAAACCCATGCCGTTCTGATGGACTACGCAAAACAAAACCCCGGCGTGCGCGTGATCGTACGGCCCGTTCCCGTTTTGCCCGAAGAAACGCAGTTTGCGGCGGAGCGCGCGCTGGCCGCCGGGTTGCAGGGAAAATTCTGGGAGATGGACGAGGCCTTGAGCCATTATGACGGCCTTTATGACGATAAATTTTACCGCGAGGTCTGTGCTTTAAAGGAAATTGATTGCGACCGATTGTTCAAAGATGCCAAAGGGGACAAGGTGCATGAATACGGGCAGGAAAACCTTACTCAAATGGGAATGCTGGGGATCAAGACGGCCCCTGCGCTTCTGATCAACAACACCCTTTACCAGCCGCGCACCGCCTTGACGCTGCCCGATCTTTTGCGCATGGTAGAGGCCGAAAAGAGCCGGAAAGAATAACGATAAAAATAACCACCACTTTTACCAGCAAGGACACACCATCATGAAAAAATACAGATACCTGATCCCCGTACTCGCGCTCGGCCTTTCGACGCTGTCCCTCGGCGCGTGTGACAACAAAGACGAAGAGAACAGCACAACCGCAGCAGAACAGACAACGACCGATGCCGTTGCCCCCGAAGAAACCGTCACGCCCGCGATGGAGGCACCATCGCCGACACCTGCGGCTGTCACGGTTTTACAAGCAGAAGGCGCAACCGCCTTTGCCACGGCCGCGGATGCCACAACGGGCGCGGTCTTTTTAACGCTGCACAATTCCGGTGCCAGCGATGACCGTTTGATCGCCGCCTCTACCGCCAAAGCAGGCGTTGTCGAAATCCACGAAGGGTTCGTCGATGAGAACGGCGTGATGCAGATGCGCAAGGTCGATGGCATTTCCGTACCGGCAGGCCAGATGGTTCAATTAAAACCCGGCGGGTATCACATCATGTTGATGCAATTGAACGGGCCTTTGAGCTTGGGCGAAACATTCGATGTGACACTGGATTTTGAAAACGGACCGGACGTCACGGTTCCCGTCTCCATCGTGGCCCCCGGCGATAGCGGTGCGATGAGCCATGAAGGTATGGATCACAGCGGCCACATGATGATGGACGATTCCGCCGCCCCGGTGGAAGATGCTCCCGCCGCGGATGAAACACCATCCCCCGATGCAGGCGCGGATGCACCGGAACAGGAATAAAACCATCCTGATAATCAACGGCCCGAACCTCAACATGCTTGGGGTTCGGGAGCCGCATATCTATGGCCGCGAAACGCTGGACGACATCCACGCCCTGTGCGAAGCCGAAGCGGCAACCCACGACATGGTTTGCGATTTCCGGCAATCCAACCACGAAGGCGAGATCGTCACCTGGATCCAGCAGGAACGCGAAAACATCGCGGGCCTGATTATCAATGCCGGTGCCTATACCCACACATCCGTTGCGATTCACGATGCGTTGAAATTGCTGGACGTGCCCGTGATCGAAGTCCACCTATCCGATCCTGAAAAACGGGAGGCGTTCCGACACCTTTCCTACATCACCCCCGTAGCCGCCACCGTGATCAAAGGCAAGGGGGCCCAAGGCTATCCCGAAGCCATCCAGAGCCTGATCGCGCGGATTTTCTGAGGCTTCGCCCAAATCCGGCCATTCCAACCCCTTGATTCCGGTGGATTTTCCGGAATAAGCTATCTTCCGGCTTTGACTTTCGGTGCGTTTTTCTCTATTCAGGAACGCTTGAAAGTAAACAAAAACAAGTAGCGAGCTTCATGAAAATCGATGCCAAAGCGATCCGCCAGCTGGCGGAACTTCTGGATGAAACGGGTCTGAGCGAGATCGAGGTGGCCGAAGGCGACCAGATGATCCGCGTGAACAAGGGCGGGGCCTATTTCGGCGCGCCGCAGGCAGGGTTTGCACCGGCAAACCTCAGCAGCACCATGCAATCCGACCCCGGCGCCCCGCAACAGGCCAATACCGCACCGCCGGGAACCATCGCGGGTGACCATCCGGGTGCGGTGACATCACCCATGGTAGGCACAGCCTATCTGGCCCCGGAGCCTGGTGCCCCCACCTTCGTCAAAAAAGGCGATACGGTTGCGCAGGGCGATACCCTCCTTATCATCGAAGCCATGAAGGTCATGAACCCGATCAAGGCATCCAAGGGCGGTACGGTCACGCAAATCCTCGTCGATTCCGGCAAGCCCGTTGAATTCGGCGATGTGTTGATGGTGATTGAGTAAAGATGTTCAAAAAAGTCCTGATAGCCAACCGTGGTGAAATTGCGCTGCGCGTGATCCGCGCCTGCCGCGAGATGGGCATTGCCACCGTCGCCGTACATTCCACCGCCGACGCCAATTCAATGGCCGTGCGACTGGCCGATGAATCGGTGTGTATCGGCCCGCCGGCTTCGAAGGATTCCTACCTCAACATTCCATCCATCCTGACGGCGGCTGCCGTAACGGGCGCGGAAGCCATTCACCCCGGCTATGGATTTTTGTCCGAAAATGAAATGTTCGGCCGGATGGTCGAAGAACACGGTTTTACCTTTATCGGCCCCAAACCCGAACACATCGAAAAGATGGGTGACAAGGTCATGGCCAAAAAAACGGTGATGGAGCTCGGCCTGCCTGTTGTTCCGGGTTCGGACGGGGCGGTGACGTCCGTCGAAGACGGGATTGCTTTCTGCCGCAAGGCGGGTTTTCCGGTGATCATCAAGGCGGCATCCGGCGGCGGCGGCAAGGGCATGAAGGTCGTGCGCAGCGAAGACCAGTTCCGCGAAATGTATTCGACCGCCCGTTCCGAAGCGAAAGCGAATTTCGGCGACGATACGGTTTACATTGAAAAGTATCTAGAAAAACCCCGTCACATCGAAATCCAGATTTTCGGGGACAAGCACGGCAACGGTATTCACCTTGGCGAACGTGATTGTTCGATCCAGCGCCGTCACCAGAAGCTGGTGGAAGAAGCCCCTTCGCCCGTCCTCACGGAAAAAGAACGTGATTATATCGGCACGCTGGCGGCCGATGTGATCCGTAAGATGGGCTATGTCGGTGCGGGAACGATCGAATTCCTGTATGAAGACGGCAAATTCTATTTCATGGAAATGAACACACGGATTCAGGTGGAACACCCCGTCACCGAACAGATCACGGGGATCGACCTGATCGCCGAACAAATCAAGGTGGCCGCAGGCGAACCCTTATCGCTGAACAAAGAAAATATCCGTCTGCGCGGACATGCCATTGAAATCCGCATCAATGCCGAAGACCCCGATACGTTTGCCCCATCACCGGGGAAAATCACGCAATTCCATGCGCCGGGCGGATTTGGCGTGCGGTTTGATTCCGCAATTTATGGCGGTTATTCGATTCCCCCCTATTACGATTCGATGATCGGCAAGCTGATCGTTTTCGGTAAAACGCGCGATGAATGCCTTTCGCGCATGCGCCGCGCGATTTCCGAAACCGTAATCGAAGGCATTAAAACCACGTTGCCGTTGCAATACTGGATTTTCAACCAGCCGGAATTCATTTCGGGTGAATACAATATCCACTGGCTGGAAAAGAAACTGGCCGAACGGTAAAAGACTCCCCCGCCCTTTCGTGGTATAAGGTTCTATGAAATCTCTGACCGGGATTATTCTGGATGCTTACCGGACGGGCGTTTTCCCGATGGCGGAAAGCGCAGACGATGATGACTTCGCGTTCTACAGACCCTATCAGCGCGCGTTGATCCCCATCCATGACCTGCATATTCCGACCAAACTTTTAAAAGCGCTGAAACGGCATGATTATACGGTCAGCCTCGATAGGGCTTTTGCAGACATCATCGATGGCTGCGCCGCTGCCGGCCCCAAACGAACCAACACATGGATCAATACGCCGATACGCGATTTGTTTGTGACCCTCCACGGCGAAGGCCATGCCCATTCGATTGAAGTATGGGACAAAGAAAATAAATTGATGGGCGGGTTATACGGTCTTTCGATCGGCGCGGTTTTTTGCGGGGAAAGCATGGTGTCGTTCAAAACGAATGGCAGCAAAATCGCGCTGGTTTATCTTTGCGCACTATTGCACGAAGCCGGGTACACAATCCTGGATTCGCAATTCATGAACCCACATCTGTTGCAATTCGGGGCCTATGAAATACCGCAACAAGAGTATGAAAAACGCATTACCGTTGAAATGGCAAAAACCGGCCGGTCGTTGAATACTATACCGATTGATGCGCCTCTACTGGGACGGTATCTGTCGGCACAACAGACGCATTCGGGGTCTTAAGCGACGAAAATCTTGTATTGCCTTTTATGCGCTTGGCTTCATAAACGTAGTCATCGATTTTTTTCATGATGTCTTTTACGAAGACTTCCGGTTGAATTTCCGCCCAGCCAAGGCTGGCGCGTACCGGAATACCTTTAACCCCCTCATGGTCAAAGCTCATATCATCGAACAGATCGGAAATCTGGATGATCTTTTTATGGGCGCCATCTTTGTTCGCATTCTTTAAAATGACAACAAATTCATCGCCGCCGATTCTGCATATGGCATCGGTCTTGCGCGTGATTTTTTTCAAGGATTGCACAACATGGCACAAAGCAGCATCGCCAGCCGCATGACCATAGGTATCATTGATGTTTTTAAAACCGTCGAGATCGATCAGAAGAATGAAATGGTTTCCTGTTTTCCGGCGATCTTTGTCGATATTCTCTTCCTGCAGGTCCTTCATCATATATTGGAAGGAACGGTGGTTGTGGGCGCCGGTCAGGGCGTCGGTGAGCGCGGCTTCGCGTAAGACCTTGTTTTCATCCTGAAGATCCGTCAGGCGATCCAGAAGTTCGCAAACCGCCTTCTCTCCCTCGACGGGGTTGCGGTGAATTCGCTCCACGAGGCTCCGCGCAATCCGTGCTTTCAACGCCGCATCCAGCGGGACATCCGGTTCCCGGTGCAAAAGCCCTTGAATAAAAGTGGTGATCCGCGTCCTGTTGGTAAATTTTGTCATAATAAAATTCTGACACAGTCGTTTTCCGCCTGTCAAATTAACCATTCAACCCCGGGGAATCCATGGCTTTGTGGCAATCCGCCCCAAAAGTGGTTTACGGCGTATTTTGGGAAGGAACGAAGGGAACAGGCGGGTTTTGTTCCGGTTTTTTCATGAAATCATAGGCGGTCACGCCGCTTGCGTCCGACGGAGCTGGCGCAGGATCTGTGGAAACGCTGTCGTCCTGTCCACCGCCCATATCGTCGGCGGCGGGGGCGGGCTCATCTTCTTGCACCGGGCTGTGTTCTTGCGGGGCAGCCGCAGGATCATCCACCGCCTCTTCGGCTTCGGAATCAACAGGGGCCGTCGCGGCGCCGTCGGCAGACCCCTGCAATGCATCCTGATCTGCTTGCGTTTCCGGTGTAACGGCCGTGGCTTCCTCGTTCGGCTCCTCGCGTCCCGTGCATTCCAGAACCCAAACATCGTAAACAGGATGATCCATGGCAGAAAGCGCGGGCGAAGATGCAAACATCCATCCCGAAAAAACCCATTCTGATTTCTTTTCCCCGGGCGGCACTTCCCAGATTTGTAAAAAAGCCGCGCTTTCCGGCTTTTCAATCGGCGGGGCTTTGCGGCAGGAATCGATTTTGATGTAAAGCGGGCCGTACTGGATGGTCGATCCCACCTTGGCTTCGAACGTCACCGTACGTCCGACAGATTTATCCAGCCCTTGCAGTTTTACGGACGGATAGTCTTCCATCACCGCATAGGCGGGAGATGTGGCCAGAAATATAATAGCCGTAGAAAAACCGGCAAGGAAAAGACGGCGCACGTTTTCTCTCTATCAGGGCGTTTGCGGCGGAGCCCCTTCGGCCCCCGCACCTTTTTTGGAACCATCCATGCTGAAAATAAATTTACCCAGCAATTGTTCAAGATTTTGCGGTGCTTGTGTGTATTCAATGTGACCGTTTTTGGACAAATATTCTTCTGATGATCCGGGTTGCAATTCCAGATATTTTCCGCCCAGCAAACTTTCACTGCTAATAAGGGCCGCCGTATCGTCGGGCAATTTGACGTCCTTCGAAATTTCCATGGTCACATGGGCCATGTAGTTGTCGGTATTAAGTTCGATTTTGGACACCTTGCCGATTTTTACACCGCTGATCTGAACCGAATCCCCGATATTCAAACCGCCCGTGCCCGTGAAATCAGCCGTGACCGGGTAACCGTCAATATCCTTGGCGTCCGATGCAGAATAGCTGAACACCAGAAAAGAAAATGCGACGATCAGGACAATCGCCCCCAGAACCGTTTCGATGACATTGCGTTTCATACCGATTTCCCCTTTTTCGATCTTTCTTTATTCCGGTTTCCAGGCTTCATAATCGCCCGTAGCCTTGGCGCGGTGGCCACCTTTTAAAATGTGACCCGGCGGACGATAGGCCAGATTGGTGCCCGTCAGGTTGGGTTGGTGCGGTTTTTGCCAGAGGCGGCGGAACGATTGGGCATTGTCCGCCGGCACCGCATCCGTTTGATGGTGGAGCCAGCCATGCCATTCCGGCGGCACCATGGATGCCTCAGGGGCGCCTTTGTACAAAACCCAACGGCGCTCGCGCTTATACCCTTTACGCGGCTTTGCCCGGTAATAGCGGTTGCCCAGCGAATCCGTCCCGACCTTCGTTGCCCCCGTCGCCAACGTCACAAAATAAATGTGCATCGGCGAAAGCGCGCCAAGAAGAGAGGTGATCGGCGACAAAAGTCCCATGGCGTGTCTTATCCTTTTTTCTTTTCGACGTTACAGATTTGTCCTAAAAAGACACTGAAATCAAGTTTTTATCAAGGAAAGTCCGTAAAAATGAGCGAGATTGAAGCCCGTCTGCAACAATGGAACCTGACCCTGCCCAAGGCTGCCGCCCCTGCCGCCAATTATGTACCGTATGTTATCAGCGGCAAGGAGCTGTTCATTGCGGGACAAATCCCGTTTTTGAACGGAGAGCGCATCCATATCGGGCGACTGGGTGAGAATATGGGAATTGAAGACGGCCAGAAAGCCGCCCGCGCCTGTGCGCTCAATATTCTGGCGCAAGCCCTGGCCGCCACCGGCGGAGATGAAACCAAAATCGTCCGGTGCATCAAGTTGGGCGGGTTTGTGAATTGCACACCTGAATTCGACCAGATGCCCGCCGTGATAAACGGGGCCTCCGATCTGATGGTCCATGTTTTGGGCGAGCGCGGTAAACATGCCCGCTTTGCGGTCGGTGCGCCCAACCTTCCCTTCGGTGTAGCGGTAGAAATCGATGCGGTTTTTGAAATCGCCACCTAGAACCACACCATTTTGATCACCGGTACGGCAATAAGCACGACCAGAATCGAAAGCGGCAAGCCCAGCCGCCAGTAATCCGTGAATTTATAGCCCCCCGGCCCCATCACCAGTGTATTCGATTGGTGACCTATGGGTGTCAGGAAATCGCAGCTGGCACCCACTGCAACAGTTATAAGAAACGCATCGATAGACAATCCCATCTGCTGGGCCAGATTGGCGGCAATGGGAGCCATCAACAAAACAGTCGCCGCATTGTTGAGAAACGGCGTGATCAGCATGGTGGCAATCATCACAATGGTCAGCACCCATGTCGGCGACAAACCCTGCGTCATGTTATAGACCAGATGGGCCAGATATTCCGCACCGCCATTGTCCTGCATCGCTTCGGTCACCGGGATCATCGCCCCCAAAAGGATGATCACCGAAATATCGATGGACGCATACATTTCATTCGGGCGCATGACCTTTAACAACGCAATCAAAAGAATGCCGCCCAGAAGCGCAATGACCAGCGGTATGATTTTCAACACGGCGAGTGTGATCGCCCCGCCAAGGATCACAACAGGCAACATCATGAATTTTTGCCGACCCAGTTGCAGGTTGCGTTCAGCCAGCGGCAGGCAGCCCAGTTCCTGGAGCGTTTCGGGCATCGCATCCAGATTTCCTTGCAGTACGATCACATCGCCTTCATCAAAGCGGATGTTGCGCAAGCGGTTATGACGGCGTGATCCCGATTGCCGTGCGGCCAGAAGATTGATCGAGAAACGGCGACGGAGTTGGAGCTCTTTGGGCGTGGAGCCTATCAGATCAGACCCCGCCATAATCACAGCTTCGCAGATACCCACATCGTCTGAAACGAATTGTTTGTTGTTTTCGTCTTCCTTGTTTCCGACCAGAGAAACTTTGCCCATATCGACGAGTTTTTTCAAAGATTGCGGATCGCTCTGCACGATCAGTATATCGCCCTGCCTGACTTTCAGGCGGCCGGAGGGTGCCAGGTTACGATAGCCGCTGCGCAGCAGGCCGATGACGGAAAGATCGCCACCGATGGCGTTTTCGACTTCGCGGATGGTTTTATCGATAAAGGTGGATTCCTCATCGACCGATACTTCGCTGACATAATCTTCGATCGAAAACCGGTCTTCGGGCAGGGCCTGCCCTTTCCGGTCCTTTGGCAAAAGACGCCAGAAGAACGTCAGGTACAAAAGACCCGCCGCACAAACGGCAAGCCCCGCCGGCGCAAAATCGAACATCTGGTAGGATTCGCCCAGGAAATCTTTCCGGATATTTGCGATCATCAGGTTCGGGGGTGTCCCGATCAACGTGATCATCCCGCCGAGCAGGGACGCAAAAGACATGGGCATCAACATTTCGGAAGCATGCCGGCCAGCCTTTCGCGCAAAGGTCAAAGCAATCGGCAAAAAGACGGCAAGCGCGCCCACATTGTTGATGAATGCCGACAGAGCCATCACCATGCCGACCAGAACGAAAACCTGTAGGTCCTTATAGTTCGTCAGCCGCATCATCACGGTCATGACAACATCGATGAAACCGGACCGGCTGATCGCCGCGCTCAGGACCAAAATACAGGCGACCGTCACGACAACCGGATCAGCAAACCCCGAAAAAGCCTGTTCTGTGGGGACGACGCCCACGATCACGGAAACGAATAGCGCACCAAGTGCGACAATGTCGTACCGCCAGCGGTTCCACATAAAAAGCCCGACGCTGATCGCCACAATGGCAAAGGTCAGAGCCTGTTCATGGGTCATGGTCATGGGATGATCCCCTTGTTAAAAAATTGGTTATTGGAATGACGGTTCAGACGCGCGAATGGTTCCACTCTGTTCCTGCACATAGGATTCAAGCGGTTTTCCGCCAATATAGAGTTTTTCCACCGCCGCGGTTCCGGACGGGGGTAAGGAAAGTCCCAGCGAAAAACTTTCCTTTTTATCGCGGAAGAGTTTTTCCAGCGGCAAAGCCAGTTTTTCATCAACATAATAACGGTCGATTCCCGCATCGAAATTCTTTTGCCCCGCCCAGCCATTGCCCGTGATCTGGTGCATACAAGTCTGGCCGCGCTGTTCGGGCGGCAGACAGTTTGCCACATAGACGGGCGGATTGTCCGTTCCTTCGCCCACACAAAGGCAGCATTCCCGCCCCGTGCATTGGGGGGTTTTTTGTTCGGGCGTAAAATTCCATTTGATCCGGAACCGCAGATAATGCCCGTACAGCAAATCACGGGGGTCATAGGGTTCGATATCGAATTTTACCACAGGATAGGCGGTGCGGTTGTGCAACGATAATCCCGCAAGCAGCAAAGGCCCGGCAACGGCAAGAACAAGCGCGGCGAAAACGGTAATCTCTTTGCAACGGGTCATGCAGCCCCCCCTTTGCCCACCATTCGGGTGTTCAGGCGGCGGGCCGCGTAGATCAATCCCAACATGACAACACCACCCAGAATAAGGCCAAGGCCCGTGTCCATCAAATTGCCGAAGAGATCGACATAAAGCAGGAAGATGCGCAGGGCGATGACGGTGATGGCCAGTGAAATCAGGCGCGGCATGAATAGAGTCTGCCCCATCCAGCCAATATAAAGCCAGTAGCCCATAAACAAAATGGCGGAAGCAACAAAGCCCACGGGCAGCATCAGCATCGGCAGGGCCCATGCGCACAGGCTGAACAATACAAAGCCCGCAACCGGTATCATGGCGGGGCGGTTTTTATAAAAGCCGTAAAAAACGGCATGAACGAACAACCCCAAAAGACCGGCCATAAAAATCATTCCTGTCTGTGTTTCATACGCCGGAGCGCGGAACAGGTTATAAAAATCACGACCGCGCCAAAGATAAAGACAGAACGAAGCCGTTCCCGCCGCCATAAACGCGCCAATACGGAGCGAGAGTTCCGCCAGCGCGGGTTTCCATTTGCGGAAAAAATCAATTCCCCCATCAGCCATCATGGCATAGGGCAGCAGCACCGCCGTGCCCGCACCAATCAGATATTGGTGATGTGGCGGCAAAGATCCCAGTTTTTGGGCAAGCACGGTACCCACAGTGACCAGAAATCCCGCCATCCAAGGAATGGCGGTCATCAAGCCGTTCCCCAGCAGCAAAAAGAAAGGCAGTGTGACAACGAGCCAGAGCATGAACGCATCGGAGGCTTCGCCGCCGAGCTGGTACACCTGCCCCACCAGAATGATCAGGGTCATGGTCAGAGCCATAAAGGCAAAGGTCGCTCCCTCACGCCAGAGATCGCGGCCTTTTTTCGCAGAATGCCATGCGAGAAGACCCACCGCGATATTCAAAAGCGTGTGGACGCCGATTTTGACCTCACCCGGAATTTTGTACCAATTGGAGGCAATCACCGAAAGAACACCGATGAGTATAGCCAGAAGGCTAAGACCCGTCAGGCCGCGCCCGAACCGCCCTTTTCTTTGCGTGGATTCGTACTCTTCGATGGCGGTTTGTTGATCCGCGCTGATCAACCCTGCATCGACCCATTGTTTCAAACGCTTGTGCCGTCCAAACATGGGGAAATTATAAAACGAAAGAAAAGATTATTCGACAGTTTCTTTGGGCGGCAGCTTCTTTTTGGCCGCTTTTTTACCCCGATCCATCGAGAAGACGATTTTATCGTCCACCGCATCGATCTGAACCGTCCCGCCTTCGATCAGATCGCCGAACAGCAATTCTTCGGCCAACGGGCGTTTGACATGTTCTTGTATGACGCGGGACAAAGGCCGCGCACCCATGGCAGGATCGTAACCCTTTTTCGCAAGCCATTCACGGGCGGCATCGGTCAGGATCAGTGCCACATTCTTTTCCGTGAGCTGGGCTTCCATCTGCGCGATGAATTTATCGACGACGCGCACCATCGTTTCCTGCGCCAGGGCCTTGAACGGCACGATGGCATCGAGGCGGTTGCGGAATTCCGGCGTAAACATCTTGTTGATCGCATCCTTGTCTTCGTCCACGCGCACGCTGCGTTCGAATCCCATCGGTGCACGGGCCAATTCCGCCGCGCCCGCATTCGTGGTCATGATCAAAATGACGTTGCGGAAATCAACCGTTTTCCCGTTGTTGTCGGTGAGTTTGCCGTAGTCCATCACCTGCAGCAAAATATTGTATATATCGGGATGCGCCTTTTCGATTTCATCGAGGAGAAGGACGCAATGCGGTTGCTGATCAACCTTATCCGTCAGCAGTCCCCCCTGATCGAAACCGACATAACCGGGGGGAGAACCGATCAGGCGCGAAACCGAATGCCGTTCCATATATTCGGACATATCGAACCGCGCCAGTTCCACGCCCATGGTTTTGGCAAGCTGCCGCGCCACTTCTGTTTTACCGACACCCGTGGGGCCAGAAAAGAGGAAGCAACCAATCGGTTTGTCTGCATCGCGCAATCCGGCGCGGGACAATTTGATGGCATCGACCAGCGTGGCAATCGCCTGATCCTGATCGAAGACCAGTGTCTTCAAATCCCGTTCGAGGTTTTTCAAAACCATTTTGTCGTCTTTGGACAAGGATTTTGCCGGAATGCGGGCAATGACCGCCACGACCCCTTCGATATCCGCAACGTCGATCACTTTTTTGCGCTTGTCTTCGGGCACCAGCATCTGGGCCGCGCCGACCTCATCGATAATGTCGATGGCTTTGTCGGGGAGTTTGCGATCCCCGATATATTTTGCGGAAAGTTCTACCGCGGCCTTCAACGCATCATCTGTGTAGGAAACATGATGATGGTCTTCGTAATAGGATTTCAAGCCTTTGAGGATTTCGATCGTCTCATCAATCGTCGGTTCATAGACATCGATTTTCTGGAAGCGGCGAACCAGCGCGCGGTCCTTTTCAAAATGATTGCGGTATTCCTTGTACGTGGTCGATCCGATACAACGCAGCGTGCCGTTCGAAAGAGATGGTTTCAAAAGATTGGAGGCATCCATCGCCCCGCCGGACGTGGCGCCAGCCCCGATGACGGTGTGGATTTCATCGATGAACAGAACACCGCCATCGATTTTTTCCAGTTCGGCCAGAACCTGTTTGATGCGTTCTTCAAAATCACCGCGATAGCGTGTACCGGCCAGCAGCGCACCCATATCGAGTGCATAGATGGTGGCATCTTTCAACACATCGGGCACGTCACCTTCGACAATTTTTTTGGCGAGTCCTTCGGCAATCGCCGTTTTCCCCACACCGGGGTCACCAACATAAAGCGGGTTGTTTTTGGAACGGCGGCAAAGAATCTGGATCGTGCGGTCCACTTCCTTCTGACGACCGATCAGCGGATCGATCTTTCCCGTCTTGGCCTTTTCATTCAGATTTTTGCAATAGGCTTTCAGCGCTTCGCCGCCCGTTTTGTTGGGATTGCCTGCTTCTCCCGATTCTTCCGCACCACGCGGGGTTTTTTCGGCATCATTTTGCCCCGGCACTTTTGCAATACCATGGGAGATGTAATTCACCGCATCGAAACGCGTCATGTCCTGTTCTTGCAGGAAGTAAACCGCATGGGATTCCCGTTCGGAAAAGAGGGCGACCAGCACGTTCGCGCCCGTCACACCCTCACGCCCAGAGGATTGCACATGGATAGCGGCGCGTTGCAGCACGCGTTGAAACGCAGTGGTGGGTTTGGCTTCTTCGCCCTCAACGCTTTCGAGATAGCCCAGTTCATGATCCAGATATTGTTCCAGCTGTTCGCGCAAATCGGGCAGTGAAATCCCGCAAGAGCGCAGCACGGCCATCGCGTCCTGATCTTCGATCAGGGCGAGCAGCAAATGTTCCAGAGTCGCATATTCATGATTGCGCTGGTTTGCATGTGCAAGGGCACGGTGGAGTGTTTGTTCAAGGTTGCGTGAGAGCATGCTGTGCACCTTTCCTGTTTGTCCAGATGTCCCTTATCTGATTCAGAGTCAGGAGATCACCATCCACACCATGTTGCCGGCAATATTCATCAATTTCTTTTGAAGCGGCAGAAGAAAATCCTTTTGCTTCTGCCAAAACCTCTGCGGCACGATCTGCCTTTAAAAATTCTGTTTCGCTTAGACAGGCAAACCGGTCTTTTAAATCATTCGCATCGGGAATGGCTATATGAAACGCTTTAGTCCGCGCATCATAGATCAGGGGAACGGGGATATTCATTCCACCAACGTCCCCGAATATACAAAACAGCCTGCGTTCGTTATCAATACCCAACATAGCCTATTCCTTCTCCATCGTGCATTGGAGTGGTTGTTCATTGGCGCGGGCGAAATCCATGACCTGTGCGACCTTCGTTTCCGCGACCTCGTAGGTGAAGATGCCGCAAACACCCACGCCGCGGCGGTGAACGTGCAGCATGATATCCGTCGATTCCTGACGGTTTTTATTAAAGAAGCGTTCCAGAATATGGACGACGAATTCCATTGGCGTGTAATCGTCGTTCAGCAGCAAAACCTTGTACATGGACGGTTTTTTGGTTTTCGGGCGCGGCTTTAAAAGGATGCCGGTTTGCCGCTCGCGCTCCTGATCATTGCCGCCATTGTCATCCCCGCCCGGCGGCGGGAGCAGCGGTTCATCCCCGTCTTCCATATATACCGGGGAAAATGGGCGGTGCGGTTCAGAAAAATCCATGATCGTATTTTATCAAAAAAAGGGTTTACAACCAAGACTATAGTCTTTGGAGCCGCCGATTGAAAGCCCCTATACGGCTGGTTCCCGCTGCTTGGGAAAGCGAATACCCTCTGGAAACGGCTTAAGAATTTCCAACCCCTCGAGTTCGCTCCTTCTTAAATGCTCTTCCCGATGCGATAGCATGGTCCCAAGTTCTTCTTCATTTATTTGAAGCCTCTCAGAAAGGCTTGCCTTCAAAACGGGAACGATCGAAGACTGCATGTATGATAAAAACATTTTAAAGGTACCTACTTCTTCAGGCGCGGCCCCATAAGGCGGCGGATCTTTTGGAAGAGCAAAGCCCATAATGGCCGGAAAATTTCTTGCATTCCATTTTGAAAAAACAATCATGTCGATCATTTTTTTATTTTGCATTTCCCAACCCAGCTTATCAAAGCCATCTACGGCCTTGACCAGATAATCGCTGTAAAAACCCCACAATCTATCATACCGACCGTTAATATCTGTCTGACCGGTTTCGCTCGCGTGCTTAAAAAGAATTCTTATACCTGCGTTTGGATAAGTTTTGTCTCCGGCAAAATCAAAAAATGTTTGTTTGATCAAAGGAAACACAATCGTATTTTTGTTGCTGAAAAAGAATTCTCGCAAATGATCAAAGATTTTTTGAACGGGTTCAGAATGCGTATCTTGGTTCATGGTAGAAAGTATAAAAAAAACAGGTAAAAAAAGAAAAAACCCCGCACGGCGGCGGGGTTTTTCGGATTGGTTTCAGATACTTATGCAGCCATCGATTCCGTGGCTTTTTTAATGGATTTGCCCATCTGGTCGTTGATCGGTTCCATCGCATCCGTGCACAGCTTCACCGTTTTTTCAGAGATTTTCGTGCAGTTGGTCATGAATTCATCGAAGCTGGCCTGGGCCAAGCGCGTTTGCACATCCGTGAATTCGTTCAAGGTTTTGCAAGCCATCACGGTTTTTGCGACATTCTGGCCTTTTTCACCGGCTTCCTGTGCGATTTCCATGCAGGTCTTGATGATGTCTTCCATCCCTTTGGCGAAAATGGTTGAGGATTTGACGAGCGCATCGACCTGATCCTGCCCCATAACGGTTGCACTTTGGGTGAATTGCTCGAATTGTTTGTTGCCTTTAAACATGTTGGTCTCCAGTTTGAATGGTTGTATTTGCGGGAAGCCTTGGAAGACGGACATGCCCGAAGGGGCCGCGTTGCTCTTTTTCACCGTCGCCGTCGCCTTTTTGGCCACTGTTTTCTTCTTTTTCGTTTTCGCTGCCATCATTGGCCTCCTATTGCCCGTGCGCCCGCGCATGTTTGTCATAAATTTTGCAGCGCACAAAATTAATGTATCACTGAACCCCCATCCGGTCAAACATTATTTTGTGCGGCGCACAAAATGCTTTTTTCCGGCGGTTTTTTTGGACAGTGGATAGATTGTTCTTTAGAATACCCGGATGGTTTACTTCTCTAAAAGTATCCGATGAAATTAGCTTCTTTTCAATCATCTTCTCGTACAATGTTAGAATCAACCAGACAGGCACGGGCCATAGCCCCAAAAAATCACAAAAAGCCTGCAGGAGAACGGGTTTTGCGGCGGATCGGCTTTAACATATTGATTCTATGCTTTATTCTCATACTTCCGTATGAGGCGTCCGCACGGTCGCGCCAAAGCCAGAACGATAACGGCGAAAACAACAAATACGCTTCGATCATCGTCGATGCCGACACAGGCACCGTATTATCCGAAAAGAATCCCAACAAGCGGCTTCACCCCGCGTCCCTGACCAAGGTCATGACATTGATGCTGCTTTTCGAAGCAATGGAAAGCGGCGAAGTCCGACTGAACGACAAAATCCGGATTTCGGCACATGCCGCCGCACAACAACCAAGCAAGCTGGGCTTGAAACCCGGATCTTTTATCCGGGTCGAAGACGCCATTCTGGCCATTGTGACAAAATCCGCCAACGACATCGCCGTCGCCGTAGGTGAACATCTGGCGGGGAGCGAAAGCCGGTTTGCCCAGCGTATGAGCCGCCGTGCACACGACATCGGTATGAGCCGGACGATGTTTATCAATGCTTCTGGCCTGCACGACCCGCGGCAGATCACCACCGCACGCGACATGGCAACACTGGCGCGTTATGTGCTTGTCCGGTTTCCGAATTACTATCATTACTTCGGCACACGGCAATTCACCTATCGCGGAAAAACGATGACCAATCACAACCGGTTGATGAACAGCTATGCCGGCATGGACGGGTTTAAAACAGGATACGTCAATGCGTCCGGTTTCAACCTGATTGCATCGGCCAAAAGAAACGGCCACCGTTTGATCGGCGTCGTGTTCGGCGGCCGTACCTGGAAATCCCGCAACGACCACATGGCCGCGTTGCTGAACAACGGATTTGTGCAGGTCAACGATGTGCGGTATGCGCAAAGGGCCCAGAACGCGCAAAAAGTTGCCGTTGCAAGTGCGTTCCGCGGCGCGCCTGCGCCACTGCCTGTGGCAAAACCCACGATGGTCACCACCGAAAACGGCGCCCTTGTTTCATTGAGTTCCGCACCGATCAATGCACCGCAAACGCCCGATGCCTCCGCGGCCAACCCGCAGCAACTTACGATGGCCGATCTTTCCGCCACCACGCCTACTGCAGCAGTAACAGTGACACAGCAGGCCCCGGCACCCGATGTCACCGAAGAGGCCGTCAAAAACGTCCAGAATGCTATCAACAACGGGGAATATAGCGAACTGACCGGTGAGGGCGATTACGATCCCGGCACCATGCGCCGCGTGGAAACGGGGCTTTTGTCCGCCGCCGTTTACAAAGGCGAACACAAAAAAGCGCAGCAATTGCAACTGGCGAGTGCGGCAAGAGCAGGACGGATGGACGGCACGATGAGCGATGCCGCCAACGATGTTGCCGCCGTGATCCCGTCGTCCTACGCACCCGAAACGACCGTGCAAGACGGGCCTACAGCAGCATCATTGTGGTCCGTCCAGATCGGTGCCTATACCAGCCGCGTAGCCACCGACGATGCCTTGCGCGCGGCCTCCGCAAAACTACCCTCCTCGCTGGCCCATGGCAGTCCGATCGTGGTGCCGCTTAAAACCGCCGAAGGGATTTTGTTCCGCGCGCGCCTTGGTAATTTCACGCAAGCCGAAGCCACCCAAGCCTGTCTTTATTTCCGTGATTGCATCACGGTTGCCCCCCGATAACCACCCATAACAAGAGATCGTCCATGATGCGGCCCTCCCTTTTCCGATCAAAATCTGAAGCGGGAAATATGTTGATATACATTCTGGGTGCCGTGTTTTTGATGGGAATCCTGATTGTCATTTTAAAAGGTAACAGCCAGGAAGGATCGGGGATTGATGGCGAAAAGCTCACCGTTCGTGCCACCGAAGTCCAGCGATATGCCGCCGAGTTGGAGCGCGGCGTCCGTTATGTTTTGCAAAACGGCAATAGCGAAAGCGATGTGCGCTTTGCGCATCCGGATTCGATCGTCAATTACGGATTGATTACCAGCATCCCGGCGCGGCAGGTGTTCGACCCGCAAGGCGGCGGCGTCGAATACAAGGAACCGCCCGCGGGTGTCAATGACGGCACGCAATGGCAATTTTATGCAACAACACACATTCCCGATATGGGGACGGATACGGCCGCGCAAAGCAAGGCGGAACTGGTGGCCGTTTTGCCGAACGTCACGAATTCTTTTTGCAGCCAGTTGAACCGTAATGTCGGGCAGGTCATTGATTTAAGCGTGGATACGGACCCCGCCGCCAACGGTTGCATCAACGATACGCCCAACCCTTTTACCGGCACCTACGGCTATGGCGCGGGCAACAACACGCTAGATTCAACGAAATTCAGCAAATTGCCGCCAACAGAGGCGTGCATCCGGTGCAACGGCGGGACGTATCAATATTACAGGGTCTTGCTGGGCCGTTAGAGAATCGGCGGTAAAACGGGCATCGAATTCGCATCCCGCGTCATGTATTTTTTGATGTCGTATGTCACGGGCAATGCATAATCATACACACCGACAATTTCATGCGTGGCATGGTTGGTCATCGTCAAATGAACGGTCATCGTTCCATCCTTGATGTCATAGGTGCCCGATACCTCGCCCGCCCCGCTGCCATGATAGTTTCCATCCGGCACCGTGTATCCAAGCTGTACGAACCTTTCGCGCATTTGGTCGGCCAGAACCTGCCCCACCTTCGGGTTTGCGCGGGGATGTTCCACGCTCATATCCACCATTTCGGTCAGGTTTGAAACATACAAGGCACGATCCATAGAAAATCGTTTCTTTGATTGTTGCGAAAGCGTATCCGCCGCCGCATAAGACGCGTTCAGCAAATTGACGCGGTCCTGTTTGATAATGCCGGGTGCGGCCACACCCATGACCACGGCTTCACACCCGCCCGTCATCAGGGCCGCGCATGCCATCAAAAGAACCGGATATTTTTTCACGAAAACTATTCCCTGAAATTCTTACCGGGGCCGGTCGGTTCCGGAATAAAGGTTCCGGGGAAATATGCGAAAGGTACGTTCAGGCTTTCCGCCCCCTGGATATAGAAATCACCGGATTCTTCGGTCAGGACGCGGCCATCGTCGCCCAGCTTGTCATGAACATAGAGCGTCAGATGGACGTTCGGCGATGCGTCGTCCGGTGCCCGGTTTTCTTTTTTGATGATCTCGGCCTTGTAGCTCATCGGATAGGCATCATCGGGTTTATCCGCCAGACGGTAGCCGACATGGCGCAGCGATTCGCGCAGGTCGTTGTCGAAATTCGCGTAGAACGGCGTCATCGGTTCCGGTTTTACAACATAGACCGCCTTCGGCGGCATTCCGGCACGGTTCGTCAAATTGTCCACCAGCGTGTATACGGCAAGGCGGAATTGATCGGCCTGTTCGGGGCCCATGGTCGTGCGTTGCAATTCCGTGAATTTTGGGGATTCGGGCGGGTTGGGCGATTTGTACGCATCCGCATGATAGACATAGCCGCGCGGCACGGAATTGGGCACATCGCAGGCAGTCAGCGCGCCCAGCACGGCGCAAGAGGACAAAACAAAAACCGTAAGACGGGGGGAAAATGCGGGCATGGGCGTTATCCGTGATCAGGCATTGACGTTCAAGACAAGCCAAGGATAGCAAGGAACAGTGGTCGCGTACAGGGCCTTGGCAAAAAATCCCCTGTTACACAAAAGACTTACGCGGAAACAACAGGCTCCCGCGCAAATTGTGCCAAACCTTTTCTGGAAAGGCGGCACAACAAGGGATGACCGCGTTCACACGGCAAGGCCCCGCAGAATTCGACAAACCCGGCCCGCAACGCATCCCGCAACGCGCCCGCACCATATCTTTTTTCCAGAGCGGCCGCAGATTGCGCGGCTTGGGCAGGATCGAAATAACAAGAAAGCAGGTAGAGATCGTGCAGCATGGCAGACTCCTTTTTTCAAAAGCGGGAATATTTGAACGGTTTGAAGGGCGGGAAACGCCCTGCTTGATATTAGGAATTATTCTCAATACAAACGGGTTCGTCAAGCCTGTTTTGTAAAAAATATCCACATTTTGTGTGTTTTTAAAAAATGATACCCAAATATAGTGGTTTGCGGGTCAGCCGCTTTTGCGGGAGCGTTCGATGATGCTGGTCGTACTGAACCCGTCGAACATGCTCATGATCGCAACCGTCCCGCCATAGGATTCGACGATCTTCGTTTCGGGAAGTTGTTCTTTTTTGTAGTCCCCGCCCTTGAAATAAATATCCGGCTGGATTTTTCCGATCAGGGCACAGGGCGTGTTGTCTTCGCCCGCCTTCGTCGCGCCAAAAAAGACCACGCCATCCACGCAGCCCAGCCCGCCCAGAACCGTGGCGCGCGCGACCTCGTCATTCACAGGGCGTGAGGAGCCTTTCAATAGGCGCACCGAAGCATCGCGATTCAACGCCACGATCAAACGGTCGCACAAGCGCCGCGCTTCGTTCAGATAACGGACGTGACCCGCATGCAGAATATCGAAACACCCGTTCGTCAGCCCGACCTTGAAACCGGATGCTTTCCATTTTTGAATTTTTTCTTTTGCACCCACATCATCCAGCAACGGTGAAATGCCGAATGATTTTTCATCCCCGTCTTCGAGGGTGCGCAGGATTTCATCGGCCCTTACTGGCGTTGTGCCGACCTTGGAAACCGCAATCCCCGCAGCAATGTTCGATAACCGCGCGGCATCGACCAAATCGGCACCAGCCGCAATCCCCGCCGCCAGTGTAGCGATCACCGTATCGCCCGCGCCGGACACATCGAACACCTCGCGCGCCTGCGTGGAAATATGCACGGGATCATGCCCCGTGCGCAGCACGCTCATCCCGTCTTCGGACCGCGTGGCGATGACATTTTCAATGCCACATCCGTCCATGATTTTTTTTGCCGCCGCGACAATGTCCGCATCGCTTTTCACATCCCCCGCACCAACCGCCAGTGCCAATTCCTTGCGGTTGGGGGTAATGGCATAGGCCCCGCGATAAATCGAAAAATCGGATCCCTTCGGATCGACAAAGACAGGAACCCCGTTTTTCTTTGCGGCGTCGATCACACCAGCGATCAAGGATTTGGTCAAAACCCCCTTGCCGTAGTCCGACAACACCACGGCGCCGACTTCCATCATGGTTTTTTGAACGGAAGCCAGCAATGCCTGCGCGGTTTTATCGTCCAGCGGCTGGATACGTTCAACATCGGTGCGCATTAGTTGCTGGTGACGGGCAAGATAGCGGGTTTTTAAAATGGTCGGTCGTCCGGTATCCGTCACCACCCCGTCCGCCGATACGTTTTTTGCCGCAACCATCGCACGGATTTCCTTTGCCGCTGGATCATCGCCCACAATGCAAAAAAGGCGGGGCGTTGCGCCAAGCGCACACAGATTGGAAAAAACATTGCCCGCGCCGCCCAGCATTTTATCTTCACTGCGCACGGTCAAAACCGGCACGGGGCTTTCGGGGGAAATCCGGTCCACATCCCCATACACAAACGTATCGAGCATGATGTCGCCCACAACCATGACCGAAGCGTTTTTGATGCCGTGCAGCGTTTTTACCAGTTTTTCCATGTAAAACCTCTCGATAAGCCCGACAATTAAGCCTTTTTTTACCAGAATTTCCAGTTTTTTTAAGAATCCGTCAACCTTTTCGCGTCATACTAAAAGATGGGAAACTAATATAGTTAGGGTTTATTGATAGGGGACGATGAGGGCGTGAAGAAACCGACCCAAAAAGACAGGCCGTATAAGGGGGTCTTGAGCGGATTCAAAATCCGCTTGCATAAAAACCGTCTGGGCGAGTTGCTCGTTCTGGACGGCTTTATTTCGCCTTCGGAATTACAACAAGCCCTGATCATCAGCAAATCGCGCGGACACACGCTGGGCCAGGTTCTGGTCGCGGACAATGTCGTCGATGAAGCCGTGATCCGCCAGACGCTCACCGAACAATTCATGCTCCGCGTGATGATGGCGTTCCTGACCATCTTTATTTCTTTTGCCGGTATGGCCGGTGGTGCGAAAAACGCCCGCGCCGGCAGCATCAAGGATGTACCGGCACGCGTCGCCTTCCAGGAGGCCGCCGCCTATGCGCCGATCGGCCAGCACCCGGCCTTGTTCGGGTCTTCGGAAAAATCTTCCACCTCCCTGACCGCCTTTACGAAATGGACGGATATGTTTAGCCGTTTCGATGCCGCACTCAATACATCCGGCGGTCAACAATCTATGAACGATTTCAAAGCACAGATCGACTTCCTGCGCGGCCTTCCGCTCAACAAGGTTCTGGCGGGCGTCAATGACATCGTCAACCGCGTGCCTTATATCAGCGATCAGGCCTTATACGGTCAAAGCGACCGATGGGCCACGCCGATCGAATTTTTAAAGAACGGCGGCGATTGTGAAGATTTCGCCATTACGAAATATGTCGCGCTTCGCGCGCTTGGCGTTCCCGAAGAACGGCTTCGTATCCTGATCTTGCAGGATATGCAAAAGAATATTCCGCATGCCGTTCTGGTCGTTTATTCGGATACCGGCCCCGTTATTCTGGACAACCAGATCAAGACGGTGACGCATGTGGAACGGATCAGCCATTACAAGCCGATCTTTTCGATCAACCGCGATGCGTGGTGGCTCCACACCAAACCGCGCGGCAGCGTGACGGTTGTCGCCTCGTCCTCCCGTTAATCCGGGCAAGGGTTTTATTCCCCGTGATATTCGTTGAACGTCAGAAGGCCGTTATTGTCATGGTCGAGACTTAAAAAGCGTTTTTGAACCATCATCATATCGTCGTCCGCGTTTGCGGGCATATTGCGAAACTGCGCATAGGTCATCCCGTCCGCCATGTCGGGCATGGGCGTCAATCCGCCCGCTTGCGGCTGTACGCTCGCAGCATCGTTCCCGCAGGCCGTGAGGAAAAAGAATACAAAGACAGGTAATAAAAATTTCATGCGCCTATCAGTTTTTTGATTGTTTCGTGTGTCGTGACATCTTCGGGGCCATCCACCAGAACGGCGTTCCAACCTCGGTTCGTTGCAACATCGATGTTGCGCGGATCGTCATCGAAATACAAGGGTGGATCTTTTTCCGGATCAAAACCCAAAATAGATTCGATCTGTGCAAAATAATGCGGATCATATTTCAGGCAACCCAGACGGGCGGAGTAGAAAAAATCATCAAAATGATTATCCCACCCCATCGTATCGCGCAAATAATTCATACGTTCGTGTGACTGATTCGTTGCCGTATAAAGATTGGCGGATTTTTTAGCCCCTAACTTTTTCACAACATCGAAAACCGGCGCGGAAATACGAGAATCCTTTTCATGCCAATAATCGATCAAAGATTGCGCGGATTGTTTGTAGCCATGCGCATCGAGCCAGCTTTGCATTTCCGTTTTGAAATCCAGCCGTCCGTGCAACACATCCAAAAACCAGCCTTTGAATATTTCCTGAAAATGTACCTTGTCGATACCGAAATCTTCTTCAATCCGGTCATCCCATCGTTTACGTCTTTCTGCCTTGGTATGAAAGCCTTCGATCAGAACACCATCGATATCAAAGAAGATGCGTTGCAATGGATTATTCCACCCAGGCGATGCGGAGCACGTTAGTGGATCCCGGCGTGCCAAAAGGAACACCGGCAGTCAACACGATGCGTTCCCCGGATTTGGCGAGGCCCTTTTCCTTGGCCAGTTTTGTCGCCCATTCCACCGTTTCGGCAAAAGAGTTAATGACAGGCATGTGGGCAGGATGAACGCCGTATGAGAGTGTGAGTTTTCGCGCCGTCGCCAGATTTTGGGTTAAAGACAAGATCGGCACTTCCGGGCGTTGACGCGCGGTGCGCCATGTCGTGCTGCCCGATGTCGTGTAGTTTGCAATACACACGGCGCGAATGTCCCGCGCCACATTGTTCGCCGCCACCGTAATGGAATCGGATGCATCCATTTCCGTTTGCGGATGATTGGAGCGCATGATGGCATGGTACGTATCGTCATTTTCGGTGGAGGTGCAAATGCGGTCCATGATTTCCACGGCTTCCACCGGATATTTCCCCGCCGCCGTTTCGGCAGACAGCATGACCGCATCGGTGCCATCGTACACAGCCGTGGCCACATCCGAGGCTTCGGCCCGCGTGGGGCGCGGCGCATCGATCATCGATTCCAGCATCTGCGTCGCCACAATAATCGGTTTTCCGGCATCGCGCGTTTGACGGACGATGCGTTTTTGCACGCTCGGCACATCTTCGGGCGGAATTTCCACGCCCAGATCGCCACGGGCCAACATAATGCCATCGCAATGCTGCAAGATTTCGCCAAAATACTGCAACGCGGACGGCTTTTCGATCTTTGCCATCAAGGCGGCGCGCCCCGCGATAATCTTTTTCGTTTCGGCCACATCCGCCGCCGTCTGGACAAAGGATTGCGCAACCCAGTCCGCACCCATGTCCAGCGCGGCGTCCAGATCAACCCGGTCTTTATCGGTGAGTGCGGGCATGGGAATGATCACGCCCGGAATGTTAAAGCCCTTGTTGTTCGAAAGTTTCGAGCCCGCCATCACCTCGCAAAGCAGGTAATCCTTCCCTTTTTCCGAAACCGTCACCCGCACCTTCCCGTCATCGAGCAAAATATCATCGCCCTTTTTCATGGCCACAATCACTTCAGGATGCGGCAGGCAGACGCGGGATTCATCGCCCGGCGCAGAATCAAGATCAAAGCGGATTTTTTGGCCTTCGGAAATTTCGATCCGGTCGTTTATAAATTTTCCGATCCGGTTTTTTGGGCCTTGCAAATCCGCCAGCATCGCGATGGGACGGCCGAATTCTTTTTCCAGTTCGCGCGCGCTTTCCAGATTTTTTTTGTGCGCGTCATGCGTGCCGTGGGAAAAGTTCATGCGAAAGACATCCACACCGGCCAGATAGAGCTTTTTCATCATCTCCGGATTGCCCGAAGCAGGGCCCAGCGTGGCGACGATTTTGGTCTGGCGGTGGCGGATGAGCGAGGACATAAAACGATAAACTCCTTCGGGCGGTGTTGTTTTTACCGGCTTCCTTTATGCGCGAGCGGGCCTGTTTTGTCCATGCGTGGAATGGTTTTCATAAACGAAATTATTTGCCGCAGGCGGAATTTGCGCCATAAAAGGTTCTCATTTCACTGCCAGCCTGATGATAAACTGTTTCTTGCCGCCGAATCGGGCGGGCCTTTCTTGTATATATGGAGTTTGTCTTGGAAACCGTGTCGCTTGTCCTGATCATGCTGTTGTCCGTTGCTTTCAGCGGTTTCCTCATCCGGATGGTGCCCAAAAAATTTCCCGTCCCGCTGCCTTTGATCCAGATCGGGCTGGGTGCGGTGATGACCAGCTTTACGACCTTTGAGGTTGTGCTGGAACCGCACATCTTTTTTCTTTTGTTCCTGCCGCCGCTTTTGTTTCTGGACGGTTGGCGGATTCCCAAGCAAGGGTTGTTCCGTGACAAGGGGATTATCCTTGAACTCTCTCTCGGGCTTGTGATCCTGACCGTGCTGGGCATGGGATTGTTCATACACTGGATGATCCCTTCCATGCCCTATGCGGTGGCCTTCGCTCTGGCTGCCGTTATTTCGCCGACCGATCCGGTGGCCGTTGCGTCCATTGCGTCCAAGGGTGGCCTTCCCAAAAGAATCATGCACATCCTCGAAGGGGAATCCCTGCTGAACGATGCATCGGGCCTCGTCTGTCTGCGATTCGCCATTGCTGCGGCGTTGACGGGCGTTTTCTCTCTTCCTTCGGCGGTTCTGACCTTTTTATGGCTGGCCATCGGCGGAATCGGAATCGGAATCGGCGTAACCTGGGGCATCACCAAGATGAAAAACTGGGTTGCCCTCCGCTATGGTGAAGAGACGGGAACACAAATTCTTGTCAGCCTTTTGATTCCCTTCGGGGCCTATATGGCGGCGGAACATTTTCATTGTTCGGGCATTCTGGCCGCCGTCGCCGCCGGAATCACCATGAGTTATGCCGAAGCGACGGGCCAGACGCTCGCCGTTACCCGCGTTCGCAGGAACGCTGTCTGGGATACCGTCCAGTTCACCGCCAACGGAATTATCTTTATCCTTCTGGGGCAGCAATTCCCCGGCATTCTCAAAGGCGCGGTCGGAACCGTGCGCGAAACGGGCCACCATGAAGCCTGGCTTTTGATCGTCTATATCATCGCCATCAATATCGGTCTTGGCGTTCTGCGTTTTGCATGGGTTTGGTGTTCGTGGCAGATCAACCGTTTTCTGGCCCGCCGCCGCGGACAGGAATTGCCAAAGACGGATTTGCGCCTGATCGCCGTCATTTCGGTCGCGGGAATTCGCGGGGCCATCACACTGGCCGGTATCCTGACACTGCCGCTGGCCATGCCGGACGGAACCCCCTTCCCGTCCCGCGATCTGGCCATCCTGCTGGCAGCCGGCGTGATCGTTTTTTCCATGATCATGGCGAGCGTCTTCCTGCCGGTCATGATAAAAGGTTTGAAGCTCCCCCCCGAACCCAGTCACGAAGTGGAAGAAGACATCGCCCGCGCCGCCGCCGCCCGCGCCGCCATCCGCGCCATCGAGGCCGAGCAACACAAGCTGGCCGAAGGCAGGAGCGATGCCGACCTTCACGCCGATGCCGCATCGCGCGTGATGGATTTATACCGCCGCCGGATGGCAGGGTCCGGCACGATCACAGGCAATGAAAAACAAAAGGTGCGCAAAATCGACGAGATTGAGCGAAAACTCAGGCTTGCCGGCCTGCGCGCCGAACGGGATGAAATCTTCCGGCTCGCCCGCGGTAATGTCATCGAAGACGATTTGATGCGCAAACTGGTCCGTGAAATCGACCTTCTGGATACCCGCTATACATAGAAGTGTGACATCACCCAGCCCAGACAAAAAACCCAGGCCACCCCGATTCGCCCGAATCTTTTTCGTATTGGGGCGAATCGTTTGATTAGCGAAAATCGGGATGGAAAAACCCGCTTGATAAGGGTCAAAAATTCTTCTTTTTGATTAGCGGTAACTTTGAAATTTTCCGTCTTTTATCTTAACGGTTTGGATTGTGGCGGAAAAATGTCAGCCACAATCAAGGGCTTGGGCAGTGATTTCGATGGCATGTACCATGCGAATTGGGGATGTGAATGATGCGGTTTTTGTATGGACAGCCCCCCGAGATGTAGTATGATCGAGAAGAACTAAGCACAAGGGCTTGTGTTTTTTATACACAGGTCTTCCACAATAGAAATCCACAGTTTGTGAATAACTTTTACCATTTCGGGGAGTAAGAGCATGTTTGACTATGCGCAAATCCAAGGCGGCAACCGCGTCCAGATAGACCGCTCGCGCGATGAAAACCTGACGAAGTTCGGGATCGAGACGTTATATGACCGTTACCTGTTGCCCGAGGAAGGCCCGCAGGACCTGTTCGCCCGCAACGCCATGTATTATGGCGATGATTCCGCCCACGCCCAGCGCATTTACGATTACATTTCCAAATTGTGGTTCATGCCGTCCACACCCGTGCTGTCCAATGGCGGCACCAACCGCGGCCTCCCCATTTCCTGCTTCCTCAACGAAACGCAAGATTCGCTCGAAGAGATTGTCGAGCTGTGGAACGAAAATGTCTGGCTCGCCTCCCGCGGCGGCGGCATTGGTTCCTACTGGGGCAATGTCCGTTCCATCGGCGAAAAAGTCGGCCGTAACGGAAAAACATCCGGGATCGTACCGTTCATCCGCGTGATGGATTCGCTGACCCTCGCCATTTCGCAAGGCAGCTTGCGCCGCGGTTCTGCCGCCATTTACCTGCCGATCTGGCACCCGGAAATCGAAGAATTCATTGAAATCCGTCGCCCCACCGGCGGCGATCCGAACCGGAAAGCCCTCAACCTCCACCACGGCGTACTCGTCAACAACGCGTTTATGATCGCGGTTGAAAACGATGAGGAATGGGCCCTGAAATCCCCCAAAGACAATATGGTTGTCGGTAAGGTCAAGGCGCGTGAATTGTGGATCCGTCTGCTCACCGCCCGTATCGAAACCGGCGAGCCGTACATTGTATATATCGACCATGTGAACGACCGCATTCCAGACCACCACAAGATGGCCGGCCTGAACGTGAAGATGTCCAACCTGTGTTCCGAAATCACATTGCCCACGGGCCGCGATCACCTCGGCAATGACCGGACGGCGGTGTGCTGCCTGTCGTCTTTGAACCTCGAAAAATTTGATGAATGGCAGGATCATCCCACATTCATCGAAGATGTGATGCGCTTCCTCGACAACGTGCTATCCGATTTCATCGAAAAAGCACCTGAATCCATGAAACGTGCCAAATACGCCGCCATGCGCGAGCGTTCCGTCGGCCTTGGCGTGATGGGATTCCATTCGTTCCTCCAATCCAAAATGATTCCGATGGAAGGCGTGATGGCAAAAGTATGGAACCGCCGGATGTTCCAGCACATCAAACGTCAGGTGGACGATGCGTCGATCAAGCTGGCCCACGAACGTGGCCCCTGCCCCGATGCCGCCGATTACGGCGTGATGGAGCGTTTTTCGAACAAGATGGCAATTGCGCCGACGGCCTCTATCTCCATCATCTGCGGCGGCGCATCGCCGGGAATCGAACCCAATGCAGCCAATGCCTACACACACAAAACATTGTCCGGTTCCTTCCCGGTCAAGAACATGTACCTGGCAAAAATTCTGGAAGAAAAAGGACACAACACGGACGATGTATGGTCTTCGATCTTCACGAACGAAGGATCGGTGCAGCATCTGGATTTCCTTTCCCAGGAAGAAAAGGATGTGTTCAAGACCGCGTTCGAAATCGACCAGCGCTGGCTGATCGAACACGCCGCCGACCGCACGCCGTTTGTGTGCCAGGCACAATCCTTGAACGTGTTCCTGCCCGCCAACGTGCACAAGGCGGATTTGCACCGCATTCACTGGGAAGCGTGGAAGAAGGGCGTGAAATCGCTTTACTACTGCCGCTCCAAATCCATCCAGCGGGCGGAATCAAACGCATCGTGGGTGCGCGCCCGCGAAAGCCAGGGCCGCGAGCCGGAGCTGACCGAACAGCCGGAGGTCAAAAAATACGAAGAATGCCTCGCCTGTCAGTAAGAAATTCAAAAGGAGCCTTCCGGCTCCTTTTTTCCATTCCTTTCCATCATTGCGGCTTCGGGCACGATATGAGATAATCACGGTCATGAGCTCCCGCGCTTTGTTAAACCTGTTTCTCATGCTCTTGATGCTCACACCGTCCATGGTGTGTTTTATGGCGATGTGCACATCGCCCGCGAAAGCGTCTATTGAAAAATCCGCACCGCCCTGCCATGGAGAAAACCATGGAATAAAATCATCTTCCGCTCCCATGCTCATGGGCGATTGCATGAAGAATGATTTGGGGTTGGGTTCTTATATTGACCTGCCCTTTCCCCACCTGGCGTGGATAATTCTTCCGTTTTTACTGTCTGTTTGCTCATTTGGGCTATCCCCATATGCCGGTGCGCGCGTTTCACCTTCCGCAGATCCGCCACCCAAAAGGCGCGCATCGTTCCACCGCATTCTCATCACACAACGAATTCTTCAATAAGGGCTTCCTTCTGCGTTTTACGTTGCTGGACCTATAACTTATTGAGGGATTTAACCCATGAAAACTATCCATAAGGCTTTGTGCCTTGCTGTTCTATCGCTACCGACGACAGCGATAGCGCGACCCATCACATACCCTGGCGGCTGGTCGTTCATGACCATGAATGACATAGACGTAAATGATGTTCAGGCTTACTATACCCCCGATCCCAAATACTCTTTCGGCTGGCGCCATGACTACTGGCGCGGGCCGGAAGCGCACATGGATGCCGCGCAGTTGAACTATCTGATCGAACGGTGGAACAATCCCGCATCTCAAGCCAATCTGTACCTTAAAATGGGTACGGGCATAGCCTATGAAAGTGGAGAGAGTAATGCCGTCGTCTATGGCGGGATTGCAGCAGACTGGGAAGACCGTCGCTATTACATTTCTTATAGCAACGAATTCCTGTCCGCCGGAAGCATCTATAAAAAAACCGCCCATACAACCCGTGTGGGCATTGCCCCCTATGAAGGTGACAGTGGCGATTTGCATACATGGCTTATGTTGCAGGCCGACTATGATCCTCAAAGGGACAACGACTTTTCCGTTACACCGCTTGTACGGCTTTTCAAAGGGGCCACCCTCGGCGAAGCCGGCGTCAATCTCGACGGCGGAGTTTACTTTCATCTCATGCAAACATTTTAAGGAGAACCATCATGAAAAAACTATCTTTCCTAACGATCCTGACCATCGCTACGCTTTCGACAGTGCCGGCTTTTGCATCCGAAGTCGTCCACGTCAAAGTCCTCGGTCTTGTCTGTGATTTCTGTGCCAAGACCATCGATAAAGTGTTTATTGACACCGGAAAAGTCGAATCAACCCATGTCGATCTGGACAACGCCATCGTCACCATAAACATAAAAGAGAACCAGACACTGGACGACAATTTTATCAAAGAAAAAATTACAGATGCCGGTTACACGGTGGAAAACATCCACCACATGAAAGAGTCTAAGCATGACTAACCCCATGAGCGGAAGGCTTCTTGCCCCTACCATCAGTCTCTTTACCTCTGCCGCAACACTGGTATGTTGTGCACTTCCTGCCCTGATGGTTTCTTTGGGAATGGGCGCGGTACTGGCAGGGCTGGTGAGCGACTTTCCACAATTGATCTGGTTGTCGCAGCATAAGGCAGGTGTGTTCGGACTGGCGACCATGCTTTTACTTTTGGCCGGGTTCATGCTCTGTCGGGCACGAACGCTGCCCTGCCCTGCTGATCCGGCCCAGGCGAAGGCCTGCACAAGGTTGAGGATGATTAGCTGGATGATCTATGGCGTGTCCGTGCTGTTCTTTCTCACCGGTATCTTTTTTGCCTTTATCGCCCCGGCGATCTTAAGCAAATAAACAAACTTCACAAAAAAACCCTCGCACACTGCGGGGGTTTTTTTATCCGAAAAACGATGTTTTTTTGCTCGAACCCTATCGACAAAAAACGCTATATATTGTATCTTTTTTTAAGATACACGCTATATATAGAATTTTGAAGCAATTTCAAAGACCTATCATCCGGTGTGTTTCACCCCCCTTCTCTGGCCCACCGGAATCTGTGGACGAATCGGTAAAATGACTCGGATTCACAGGCACCGACACTAGAGTCAGACTCAAATTCATCAAAAAAGAAATCAGGAGTAAAAACCATGTCCACCGTTGCACCGATCAAGGATGCGAAAGACACCAAATCCCCCCTCTTGCAGGAGCGTCATGTTTACAAACCGTTCCTTTATCCTTGGTGTTACGAGGCATGGTTGACGCAGCAACGCATCCACTGGCTGCCCGAAGAAGTGCCGCTGGCCGAAGATGTCCGCGACTGGAAACAAAAGCTGACCGAGTCGGAACGCAACCTGTTGACCCAGATTTTTCGCTTCTTCACACAGGCCGACGTGGAAGTAAACAATTGTTATATGAAGCATTATTCGCGCGTGTTCGGCCCCGTGGAAGTGCAGATGATGCTCGGCGCGTTCGCCAACATCGAAACCATTCACATCGCCGCCTATTCCCACCTTTTGGACACCATCGGGATGCCGGAAGTCGAATACCAAGCCTTCATGAAATACAAGGAAATGAAGGACAAGTACGATTACATGCAAGGCGCATCGATGGAATCCCGCCGCGACATCGCCAAAACGATTGCGCTGTTTTCGGGTTTTACCGAAGGGTTACAGCTTTTTGCATCGTTCGCAATTTTGATGAACTTCCCGCGTTTCAATAAAATGAAAGGCATGGGCCAGATCGTGACATGGTCGGTACGGGATGAAACGCTGCACTGCCTGTCCATGATCAAATTGTTCAACGCGTTCATCGCCGAAAACAAGGACATCTGGGACAGCACATTGAAAGAAGAAATCACGCAATCTTTGCGCGATGTGATCCGCATCGAAGATGCATTCATCGACCTTGCGTTCGAACAGGGCGGCGTCGATGGATTGCAACCCGATGAAGTCAAAAACTACATCCGCTATATCGGCGACCGCCGTTTGCAGCAGTTGAACCTCGAAGCCATTTACCACATCGAGAAAAACCCTCTACCGTGGATGGATGAAATGTTGAACGGGGCGGAGCACGTCAATTTCTTTGAAAACCGCGCAACGGAATATTCCAAAGCCTCTACCCAAGGCGCGTGGGAAGACGTGTTCGAACAGGACGTGTTCAACGGATCGTATGGTAAAAAGATCGGCGGCACCGATGACGGCGGCGAAGCCGTGGAAGCGGCCGAATAAATTACAGAGAATCCCTAAGATCAAAAAACCCGCGCCATCAGGTGCGGGTTTTTTGTTTGATTTTCTTGATCCTTTATGGCGTTATTTCTACATGCCCATGTTGCACAACATCTGTTGTATTTCCTAAGCCCTGAACGCCGTTCGGGCCGGGATCTTTCTTTGGCTTTTCCATTCAAACCCTGTTTTGTCTCCCATTTCATTAAAAGACAAAGGGGTTTTTATGCCCAGTGCTTTAAGTTTTTTCGTTTTTCCGAAATCCTCTGAACCGACCATCATCCGGGAAGAGGGAAACTACATTTTAAACCGCGCGGATGATCCGGATGTTTTCGCGCGCGATGTTTTATCGGCCACCGACCATCCGAAAGTGACGGTGAGTTTTCATTGGAACAATGCCAACTGGGCCGAAGACAGAAACTGGCAAACCATCATGGCCGTTGTTGTTTTGAAAAACGACGAGCCATTACCGCTTATTCAAAAGATGCGGGAACGATTTCGGGTTCAAGACCCAACATACACATAAAGCAAAAACCCCGCCAAATCGGGCGGGGTTTTTCATCTTTGTTCTGTTCGTTACGCGACTTTTTTCAGGCGCGGTTTGGATTTCTTTTCCGTCAATTCGATCCGGATCAGATCATGGAACCCGTTGAAGTTCGTCCGCGTGGTTTCGCCATAGGCACCCAGTTGATCCATGACGATAAAATCGCCTTCTTTAATATCTTCGGGCAACATGAACGGCCCTTTGAGCATATCGACAGAATCGCAGGTGGGGCCGGCGAAGCGGAACGGTGCCATCGCAGCCGTAGATTTTGCGCCCTTGGCCCGGATCATGCGCACGGGGTATGGCAAATCACAGCTCGGCCCGCCTTCGAACATACCGCCATAGGTGCCGTCGTTCAAATAAAGCAGATCGCCCTTGCGACTTTCGACGCGGACAACGAGTTGACCGCCCGCCGCAACCATACCGCGGCCGGGTTCGCACAGGAATTCGATGCCTTCCATGTTTGCGGCACGCAAGGAGCCAAGCGCAGCATCGATGTAATCCTTCAGCGGCGGCGGCGGATTGGCCGGATCCAGCGTGGCCGGAAAACCGCCACCAATATCGATGGCTTCCACATTCACGCCGCAGGCATTGATCACGTCCGTGGCAATCTTGACCGCATGGGCGTAGGCCCCCGTATCAAGGCAATGCGTGCCAACATGGAACGAAAGGCCAAGTTTGGCAGCGTATTTGCGCGCGCTGCGCAACAATTCACCGGTCAGCATCGGGTTCGCGCCGAATTTGGCGGAAAAATCCGTATTCACTTTTTGCTTTGGCACCGCCATACGGACAAAGAGCGTTAAATCTTTTGCCTGTTTCGTTTCTTCGACGATCTTTTGCAGTTCGTCCGCCGAATCCAGAACGAAGGCGCGAATGCCATGGTCAAAATAGGCTTCGCGGATCGATTCACGGGATTTGATCGGGTGCATAAAATAGATGGTGGCATCCGGTTTAATCGAACGCACCAGCTTGATTTCACCGATGGAGGCGCAATCGAAGCTGTCCAACCCGCCCGCGATCAGCGCGCGCAGCACCCGTTCATCGGGGTTGCATTTGACAGCATAGAGGATACGGCCCGGAAACAGACCTTTAAATTCTGCGGCGCGGGCCGTGAGCTTTTCGGGACGCAGAACGGCCACCGGATAGCGCGGGCGCGTCTGCTTGATAAAAGCATCCAGATTGTCGATTTTGGGGGTGTTTGTCACATGCGACGAGGCAAGCGCCCCGTCCGGGAGGTCATGGTACATACGTTAAAACCTTTTGTTCAATGGGCCCAAAACGCCCTGTTAAATCCAAGTTTTCCGTCGTAGCATAACCTTAGCATCCCATAGGGGAAGGGCCATAGACACGTGCGTTAAAACAAGTATGTAGCATCCCCCGCCCCGATATCAATATTTATTTCCCAAGCCCCTGATTCCATTCCGTTAAGTGATATTCTTGCAACACCAGCAGAATGGGCGTAGAACGGCTTCTTTGCCGCAGACAAGGAGACCCGCCATGAGCATGCCGCACTGGGATATGAACGAGATCGATTACAGCCGCATCGATATGTCCAAGGTAACGCCCGACCTGATCAAGGTGGTAAAGGCCGCGGCACTGGTCGAATACAACGCAGTGGCCTATTCGGCATATTTAGAGCGCGTGTTTGCGGACGATCCGGAGTTTCAGGAAATGTCCCAATGCTGGGCCCGCGAGGAAGTCCAGCACGGCAAATCTTTGGGCAAATGGGCGGAGACGGTGGACCCAAGCTGGTCCCTTGAAACCGCCATGGCGAAATTCCGCGAAGGGTACAAGATCGAACACATCAACAACGATACATCGGTGCGCGGCAGCCGGACCGGAGAGATGGTGGCGCGGTGCATGGTGGAAACGGGCACGTCTTCATACTATTCCGCCATCGGCACGACAACGGACGAACCGGTGTTGAAAGAAATCTGCGCCAAGATCGCGGGCGATGAATTCCGCCATTACAAATTGTTCTATGACACGCTGAACCGTTACCTGAAAAAAGAAGGGATGAGCCGGATGCAGCGTTTAAAAATCGCGCTGGGCCGAATTGCCGAAAGCGAAGATGACGAGCTGTCCTATGCGTTCTTCGCCGCGAACGCCAATGACAACGAACACTATGACCGCAAAGTGTGGAGCCGCGAATATATGAAGCGCGCGTATTCGTATTATCAGGCACCGCAAGTGGACCGCGCCGTGGCGATGGTGTTCAAGGCGTGCGGGTTCGACCCCAAAGGGATCGGCGGCAAGATGGCATCCCGCGCCGCATGGTGGTTGATCCAGAAAAACGTACGTGGCGCGGAAGCCACGGCAAAAGCCGCCGCCTAATCCTTAATGTTGCTTGAGTTGGTAGACATTTTTTGTGTGTCTTTCCGCATGAGGATTGCCAACCAACCACTGCGCGGTAGAATGGCGGCATGAAATATATCTTTCCGGCGGTTTTTTTCTTCCTGCTTGCCCTGCCCGTTCCCGTACAAGCGGAAGAAGCCGCTCCAAAAACCATTATAGAAGATCAGGCCGAAGCCGATCTCCTGCTCGGGCAGCATTTGTTTACCGAAAATTCTCTGGCAAATGATGGTTTTATTTTTGATTATGAAGAATTTAGTCCTATCATCATTCGATCGAACAATGGAAAATACCAAATTTCAGGTGAGCATATTTGCTACTATCGGAACCCGCGATATCCAAGTTATGCAGACGGCGGATATGTCCGGCTAAATGGGACCATTACGAAAATAAGCCCGATGGGATTTACCGTGAAAGGGCGGTTTGAATATTTTTACGACGATGATATTTATAACAAGGACGAAAGGCCGGAAAAATATCGCTATATCGAAAATTGTAAAAAAGACGGCGTTTTCCGATTTTCCCGCAAAGGGCATCCGAAATACTGGCGGTTGCAGAATGCTGGAAAAATATGTGCGGGCCAGGGATCCATGTACCTAGCGGACATTTTTACCAAACAGCTACTAGGAGACGCACCGCAACGTGTTTGTACAAAAGATTTGAACAGAGTTTTTGACCTGCCTATTCCTTAAACTGCTTCAAGTAGCGATAAACTCTTTCCTTTTCATTTTTTGCATTTTTTTCCTGTTGTATCCTTTGGAAAGCAAGTTTATCGAGAAATTTTTTTGCTTCTTTCTTGTCCGAAGCAATTTCTTTTAGTGTGTTGTAATTATTTGACCCTATAGCCTTATCAGAAATGTATCCTTTGACGGGTCGATATTCATTCAAAGCATCCTGAACGACTTTGACTCCAAGATCGCCACCGTTCTTGAACAATGTATCCGCCACGGAATCCCCCACATGATTGCCCAAATCCGCCAAAAGGCGAAGACCGCTTTTGGGATTATCCGGATTTCTACGTTTATAACCCTTTTTTGCACTGGATAGTGCATCGTCGAAATACGCAACGTAAAAATCCCGAATATCTTTCATATCCAGATCAGTGGATTGAATTTTCTTTTTATCTGCGTGTTTTTCTACAATATTCGGTAGTTTTTCTTTCGCTATAAGATTGTCCAATGTCTCTTGGATAATTCCGGCAAAGGCTGTACCGCCCGGTGCTTTTTTCATGCCGCCTTCGGCCGCATAAATATCCTGTAATATCCGGTGTTCGTCGCCAGAAAGTGTGGAATCGTTTTCGACCTCGCGGTAAAAATCATCCCATTCTTTGAATCTTTTGCCTTTAAACACCTCGCGGCGGTAATCCGGCGGGGATTCGGGTGCGAGTTGAAGCTGGCGGTTAATCGCATTTTGCGTTTCGCCGCCGGGTTGCAGATAACCATCCACCTTTAAATCATTGTCCTTTTGAAACTTTTTAATTTTATCATCCAGCGCGGCGGTGATCATGCCGAGCGGTTTTCCTTGATAATCCCGCTCCTTTTCCGTCTCATCGAAATAATCGAGTTTTTCCAAAGCGGCGCGCGTACCCCGCACATCTTAATCATCATTGGGGTGATTGTTGCCAACGGAACCGCGCAGCGATAATTCCTTGAAAACATTTAAAAGATCAGACATGGCCATAATTTTTTCCTTTGAATAAAAAAAGGACCCGATGCGCGGCGGGCGCACGGGTCCTGTTGATTTTGATAGCTTATCTTAAAATAGGAATATATTCAAGTGTTTTTAGGCGGTGGCCTTTTCGTAGAGATCGTTCACGCGGTTCCAGTTCACGACATTCCACCAGTTTTTCAGGTAATCGCCGCGTTTGTTGAAATAGCGCAGGTAATAGGCGTGTTCCCACACATCATTGCCGAGGATGGGGGTGCCCTTGACCTTTGCATCATCCATCAGAGGGTTGTCCTGATTGGGCGTGGAAATGACCTGTAATTTTTTATCCTGATCCACGATCAACCAGACCCACCCCGACCCAAATTGTTTGGCCCCGGTTTCTTCGAATTTTTTCTTAAAATCTTCCATGGAGCCGAACGATGCTTTGATGGCCGATACCAGCTTTTCGGACGGTGCGGTTTTTTCCGGCGTCATGATCTTCCAGAAAAACGTGTGGTTCCAGTGCCCGCCGGCATTGTTTCGCACGGCCGCCGGGTATTTCGAAACAGATTCGAGAATTTCCACGAGCTTCTTGCCCTTCAACGACGTATCCGCATCCACCGCCTTGTTCAGGTTATCGACATAGGATTGATGGTGTTTGTCATGGTGCAATTCCATGGTCTTTTCATCGATGGCGGCGACCAGCGCATTTTTGGGGTATGGCAAGGCCGGCACGGCAAAAACCCCCGATGCATCCATAAACGGATGTTCTTCGTCCGCCAGCGCGGGCGAAATGCCGAACGGTAAGCCCATATATTTCAATGCCGCAAGGCCCGCAGGCACAGCGGCCATAAAGCCCAAGAATTTTCTTTTTGATATTTGTTTTTCCATACTTCCGTGCTCCTGTGCCATGGGTGTAAATTCCTTGTGTTTGTTCAATATGGTGTGGATTTTCGCAAGGTCAAAAAGATTTTTGACGCAAAGCGGCAAATCTCTGATAGAATCACCTTACGTTGATTTTCTCACCCAAGGGTTCTCCTTGACTATACGCAGAAAAACACATCCCGATGATGCAAGAGGCGCAAATCCCCTGTGCCCCGCATTGGAGGAGGTTTTCACCAAACGATCTTGAACGTCACGCCGCCGGAGAACATCCAGCGGCTTTTTTGTTTCTTGCCATTCGCCGTTTCACACCCCAACAGGAAGGAAGCCATATGTCCAAAAAAGCCAGAAAAAACAATCATGAAAAAGGACGCATGCACAAAAACGGAAACATCATCCATCCCACGTTCGACGATATGGACTGGCACCCGCTGGACGAAGAAATAGAAAGAGGGCGCGACAAGAGTTACATCAAGACGATCAAGCCAAGATCCGATGGGCAACGCGGATTGATGGAAGCGATCGATAGTTACAACCTCACGCTCGCCATCGGCCCCGCCGGAACGGGAAAAACATATCTTGCGATTTCCGCCGCCGTCGAAGCACTGGAAAAAGGTAAGGTGGAAAAAATCATCCTCTCCCGCCCCGCGATGGAGGCCGGTGAATCCCTTGGTTTTCTGCCCGGCGATATGCACGAAAAAATGGCCCCCTACCTGCGCCCGCTTTACGATGCGCTGGGTGACCGTCTGGGCGGCAAGAAAGTGCGCCAGTACATGGATGAAGGCACCATCGAAATCGCCCCCGTCGGGTTCATGCGCGGACGCACGCTCAACAACGCGTTCATCGTGATCGACGAAGCGCAGAACTGCACCTATGGCCAGCTGAAAATGCTGCTCTCCCGCCTTGGCTGGAATTCCACCATCGTCGTGACGGGCGACCCCGACCAATCCGACCTTCTGGCCGGAATTTCAGGGCTGTCGGACGTGGCGGCGAAGCTGGAAAAGCTCGAAAACGTCGCGGTCGTTCGCCTTGCGCAAAAAGACATCGTGCGCCACCCGCTGGTCGCCGAAATGCTCGACGTTCTATAAAAAAGTTTGTTCTCCTGTTCGTAACAAAAGGCACTGGAAGGACTTCCTTCCGGTGTTTTTTACGCCTATAAATCCGGTATGAAAAAAACAAACGATGAAAAGAAAATCATTCTGGTGTTGGCCGCGATCGCGGGTCTTTTGGTGGCGGCCCTGATCGGATACTGGCAATCCATGCCCAAAGACGAAGGCGGATCTACGTCCCTGATCGCCGTGACCAACGATACGTTCGGCGGGCCGTTCTCCTTGACGGACCAGAATGGAAATACCGTCACGGATAAGAGTTTTGAAGATCAATACAAACTGATCTATTTCGGGTTTACATTCTGCCCAGCGATATGCCCCACCGAGCTTTCGAAAATCACGGTGGCGTTGAATAGCCTTGGCGATACCGCCAATAAAATCCAGCCATTGTTCATCACCGTCGATCCCGAACGCGATACGGTGGAAAAGATGAAAAATTACGTCAATCTGTTTCACCCGTCCCTGATCGGCCTGACGGGATCGCCGGAGGACATCAAAGGGGTTTTAAAAGAATACAAAATTTACGCAGCGAAGGTGAAAGACCCGAATATGACCGAATACACGGTCGATCATTCTTCGTTCGTCTATCTGATCGCGCCGGACGGGCGGTTGCTCCACATCTTCCGCAGCAGCGATTCAGCAGGCGATATGGCAAACATCATCGGCAAATGGCTCGCGGCGCACTAAATACCTTTGTATGAGGTGCTTTTTTTGTGCAACGCAAGGCGCGTTTTTCTGGTCGCCTTCGGCTCCTTTGTATAAGATTTTCACGACCTACTGGGAGATTGGCAAATACTCCCGCCCGATCCGTCTTCAATTTTTTTTTCGGAGAACCCCATGACATCCAGATTGTACCGTCTATCGCTTCTATCCGCCGCCTGTGCCCTGTTGATCCCCATGAGTGCCCATGCCGCCGGGTTTTATTTGCAAGAACAATCCGTATCGGGCCTCGGCACGGCATTCGCCGGTGCGGCCGCCGATACGCCGGATGCATCGACGGTTTATTACAACCCCGCCGGCATGACGAACCTGACCAGCCCGGAAATTTACGGCGGCGTGAGCGTTTTGTTCCCCAAGGCAAATTTCGATGACACGGGTTCCACCTATACCGCACCCGCCGGTCTTGGAGGTCTGACCAGTGCGGTGACAGGTAGCGACGATGGCAACCCGTTCGACCCCGAAGCGTTGCCGCAGCTTTACGCGGTACTTCCGGTCAACGACCAGTTCGTGTTGGGATTTGGATTTGGATCGAATTTCGGACTGGCCGACCAGTATGATGCCGATTTCACGGGCCGTTATAATTCCACCGATAGCGAACTCATGCTGCTCAACTTCCAGCCTAGTGCCGCGTACAAGGTCAATCACTGGCTGTCGCTTGGTGCGGGTGTTGATGTGCAGTATGCTTACGCCAACCTGAAAAATGCGATCCCCGCCCCCACAGCCGGCGGCGCATCCCCGAACCAGGCCAATGACGGCGAATTGAGATTGCGCGGCGATGACTGGCGCGTGGGTTATAATCTCGGCATCCTTGTCCAGCCGACGCAGACGACCAAGCTGGGCCTGACCTATCGTTCCGCCGTCAATCACGATCTGGACGGCGACGTTGATATCCGCAATCCTGTCAGTGCTTTTCTCGGTGCAAATTCCGGAGCTTTCAACACGGCCCCCGGGTCGGCAAAGCTCAGCCTGCCCGACATTGTTTCGTTTGGCGTTTCACAACAGCTCGATGAAAAATGGACGGTTCTGGGAAGCGTGAACTGGTACGGGTGGTCGAAGTTTGAAACAATTCCGGTATCGTCCAGCATTTTTTCCAGTGGTGCCGCCGAAACCGAAGAAAATTATAAAGACACCTGGGCTTTTGCCGTCGGTGCCCGTTACCGCCTGAACGATCAATGGTTGCTCAAAGGCGGATTCCAGTATGACCAGACGCCGACCACATCCCCCGACCGTTCCACCCGCGTGCCGGATGGAAACCGCATGTGGTTTGCTGGCGGCGTGACATATAGCATCAACCCGAAAGTCGACCTCGATTTCTCCGCCGCCTATGTTGATGTTTCAGAAAAACCCGTGGCCGTCACCGATACCTACACCAGCGGTACGG
>CAYRDI010000012.1:21153-48724 GCA_964423095.1 uncultured Micavibrio sp. | reverse complement strand
CGATGCGCATTTGAAAACCTGTGCGGATTCCGTGGCATCGGGCAACCAATTGATCGGCGCCGCGATGATGAATGACGATGGAAAAATGAACGGCTCCGTCATGATCATGGATTTTCCAGACCGTGCGGCCCTCGATAACTGGCTGGCGCGTGAACCTTATGTCGCTGGAAAAGTCTGGAACCGCATCGAAGTCATACCCTGTAAGGTACCCGATACCTTCGCCCATTGTTTTCCGAAGAAACGCGTATAAAACTATTTCAATCTGATATTCAGGCTTTCGGCATCGCGTCTGTGTTCGGCGAGCGTTTTGCCAAGACGTTCAATATCCTTGCTTGTGATTTTAGCGCAGGCAAACATTATACCGGACAATAAGCACTGCCCTGTAAAACCAAGTGTTGTGCCCTGTCCCACATGGGCAACACCCGCCGCAGCAAGTCCGAACAAAGCGGTATATGTCATGCCCGCCATAACTTCGGCCTTACCGCCCGTTATGACTTTGTCAAATGACGCTTGTAATTCTTCCGCCAATCGATTTTTCATGTCCCGACAATATCAATATGTAAATAATAAATCAAGATAAACTTCCTTTGGCAATTCCTGTTTTTTTCCGTTATGACTGATGCTCATGGCACCCCAACCGGACAAAAAAACCGCGCTGAACCAGACCGAAAGGTTGCTGGACGGGGTCACCTACCCTTCTGATATTAAAGAGTTTTCCATTGATGATTTGATCCGGATCGCGGCCGATGTCCGCGCCGAAATGGTGGATGCCGTATCCGTTACGGGCGGGCACCTCGGGGCCGGTCTTGGCGTGGTGGAACTAACAGTCGCCATCCATGCGGTGTTCGATACCCCCGAAGACAAGCTGATCTGGGATGTGGGGCATCAGGCCTACCCCCATAAAATCCTGACCGGACGGCGGGACAAAATCCGCACACTGCGTCAGGGCGGCGGGCTGTCCGGTTTTACCAAACGATCCGAAAGCGAATATGACCCGTTCGGCGCGGCGCATTCTTCCACCTCTATTTCCGCTGGTCTTGGTATGGCGGCTGCGCGTGATCTCGCGGGCAAAGGCAACCATGTCATCGCCGTCATCGGTGATGGCGCGATGTCCGCCGGTATGGCGTATGAAGCCATGAACAATGCGGGCGCGATGAAATCCAAAATGATCGTTATCCTGAACGATAACAATATGTCGATCGCCCCACCCGTGGGCGCGATGAGCGCGCATTTAACAAACCTTGTGTCCAGCAAACCGTATTTAAACGCGCGCGATGTTGCGAAAAAAATTGCGAATGTTCTTCCATCCCCGCTTAAAAACGCGGCACGCCGCGCCGAAGAAACCGCGCGGGCGGCACTCGGCGGCGGCACGATGTTCGAAGAGATGGGATTCTATTATATCGGCCCCGTCGATGGTCACAATATGGAACAGCTCGTTTCCATCCTGACCAACATCCGCGACAACCACCCCGATGGCCCCGTGTTGATCCACGCGATCACGAAAAAGGGCAAAGGCTATGCTCCTGCCGAAAGTTCCGCCGACAAAATGCACGGCGTGACCAAATTCGATGTTGTGACGGGCGATCAATACAAGGCCAAATCAAACGCGCCCTCTTACACCAAAGTCTTCGCCCAAAGCCTGATCGACGAAGCGCGTAAAGATAACAAGATTGTTGCCATCACCGCCGCCATGCCGTCCGGCACGGGACTGGATTTGTTCGGCTATGAATTTCCAGACCGCACGTTTGATGTCGGAATTGCCGAACAACATGCGGTCACCTTCGCCGCCGGAATGGCCTGCGAAGGGTACAAACCATTTACCGCAATCTATTCCACCTTTATGCAACGGGCGTATGACCAGATTGTCCACGATGTCGCCATCCAAAACCTGCCTGTGCGGTTTGCACTGGATCGTGCGGGCCTCGTGGGTGCCGATGGCGCAACGCATGCGGGATCGTTTGATATTGCCTATCTCGGCTGCCTGCCCAACATGGTATTGATGGCCCCATCGGATGAAGCGGAACTCGTACACATGGTGGCCACCGCCGCCGCGTACGATACCGGCCCCATCGCTTTCCGTTATCCGCGGGGAGAAGGTGTCGGCGTCGAAATGCCGGAATCGGGAATCCCTATGACCATCGGCAAGGGGCGCATCATCCGTGAAGGATCGGATGTGGCCATCTTGTCCTATGGCACGCGCCTGAACGAAGCATTGCTTGCCGCAGATCTTCTGGCACAAAAGAAGATATCGGCAACGGTGGCGGACGCCCGTTTTGCCAAACCGCTCGATGAATCCCTCATCCGCACCCTTGCCAAAAATCACAAAACGCTGGCGGTGGTGGAGGAAGGATCGGCGGGCGGATTCGGGGCCTTTGTCTTGCAATTCCTCTCCCGCGAAGGACTCCTGGACAGCGGAACATTGAAGGTGCGCACCCTCCACCTGCCTGATCTGTTTCAGGATCACGACACACAAGACAAGCAATACGAACAGGCCGGGCTGAACGCCAAACATATTGTGCAAACCATTCTGAATGCCTAACATCACCCTATGAGTATCGATAAACCCACCATCGTTTTGTTCGACATGGACGGGACCACCGTGCGCCACATTCATCCGTGGTTTCTGGGCATTCTCGAGTACGTGGACGATTTCATTTTCAAAATGACCTCGTGGGCCTATAAAAACAAACCGCACCCAGATTTTTCCGCCGACCAGAATGAAAAACCGCGCCTGCTTGTCCACCGTGCCTTGCATTCTATTCGCTGGAAAGAGGTCGACCAGATTGTCCAACCCTGCCCCGGTATCTACACGCTTTTAAACCTGTTGCGGGATGCAGACATTCCGCTCGGCATCGTCAGCAACGGTCTGGGCAAAGGCTACGGCCATGACATCCTCACCAAATTCAACCTTGCACAATATTTCAAGGCGCAGATTTTCCGCGAAGACATCAAACGCTCGAAACCGCACCCGGATCCAATTTTCAAGGCCCTGCGCGGAATCAAGGCCGAAGATGTCACGCCCGATGATGTCATCTGGTATATCGGTGATCGGTACAAGGATGTTCTGGCGGCCGTTGCGGCGAACGATGCCCTGCCCGCCCGCGTGATTCCTTTTGCCTATGGATTAAAAGGCGCGGTGGCCATTCTCGAAAAAGGCATGAGCCCGGAGCATATCATCATGAATTACGCCGATTTTTCGGCACGGATTTATCCGTTGATCAAAAAAGATACGAACGCTTTTTAAGGCCGGATAGAAAGAAGCGATGAATCATAAACCTGTACGGGGCCAATCCGTTCCATTACGTCCGCCTGCCGCAGATACGGTTTCAAAAATGACATCCCTTTTAAATCGAGAGTGCCGATACTGACCTGTCCGCCGGCAAGCTGCATCAATTCTTCAAATGCGCTCAAAGGTTCCGGCAGCACGACAATCTTCAATTTCTGGCGGCCTGCGACGCCTATATTTTTGGCCGTGTAATCCAGAACGTCGTTCAAACCACCAATATCATCGACCAAACCGTTTTTGGTGGCGGCCATGCCCGTCCACGCGCGGCCCTTGGCAATCGTGCGCACTTTTGCCTTTTGAATATTTCTGCCCTTGGAAACACGATCCATAAACGCGTCATAGGTGGAATCGATGGCCGCGTTTAATGTGGCAAGACCGTGCGCATCCAGCGGCGCATTCATTGACCATAGACGCGCATTTTTACCCCACGATAAAAAATCCCAGTTTACACCCGCCTTTTCCCATGTCTGGCTGATTTCGAATTTCCCCATGATAACGCCGATAGACCCCGTCAATGTCGTCGGCAGTGCAAAAATCCTGTCCGCATCGACGGTAAGCCAGTATCCGCCGGATGCCGCCAGCGGCCCCATGGACACATAAACTTTCTTCTTCTGTTCCTTGGCATAGACAATCGCACGGCGAATGGTTTCGGACGCCGAAGGCGATCCCCCCGGCGAATTCACGCGCACCACAATCGCGCGGATGTTGTCCTGATCCGCTGCATCGCGGATGGCATCGGCGATATAATCCCCTGTGGCATAACCGGGCTCGGCATCGCTGCCTGGAATAATCTCGCCATCGATGTGGATTAAGGCAACATTCGCGGCATGAAGCGAAACATCATGCTGGTCCATAGCCGCGGCATAATCATAGGCATCAACCGTTTCCGGGGCTTTGCCGTTACTGTCCTTTTTTTCGATCGTATCGATCAGGACATCATAATAATCGATCTTGTCGATCAAACCTGCTTTCAACGCATCCGCATCGGAAATCAAACCAATGTCGATCTGGTCTTGCAGGGCTTGCGCCTTTAATTTGCGGTCTTCCAGAAGATCATTGAAAATAAAGCCCGAAAAATCATTCAAAATCGCACTCGTCATTTCGCGGTTGGCGGGCGACATTTCCGTGTTCGTCAGATTTTCCATGGCGGATTTATATTCTTCGCGGTGCAGGAATTCGGGCTTTGCCCCGACCTTATCCAACACCTTGCGGGCAAAGGGCATTTCGATGGCAATACCGGAGATCGCCACCGTCCCCACGGGCTGCATCCATATTTTATCGAAGGCGGCGGCAAAATAATATGCGCCGATGCCGCTGCCCAGATCACCAAAAGACGGGGTGTAGAGATACGCAAACTTGCCGCTTTTGCGGAAATCTTTGACCGCCTGGCGCAATTCCTGAATATGCGCCAGTTCCATCCCCGCATCATCCAGCTTGACCACAATCCCCTCCACACGGGAATCGCGGGATGACTCTTCGAACAGTCTCGTAAAATCCTCGACCGTCATGCCGGCACCGCTTAACGGATCACGCCAATTCCGGCCATGGCTTGTCTCGCCAACCGGTTCATCCATATCCAGCGTCAAAACCATATGCGCGGGCAAGGTTTTAAATTTTTCTCCGCCCAAAAGCAGGCCGCCGATGAGGCCCATCACAATCGAAAACAGGACGACGCCGCCCAAAACCATGCAGGTCCGTTTGATGATCGTCCCGATAATGGTTGGCCAATGCCATCTCCGGCGGGCTATTTCCGCTTTACTGGTATTTTTTTTGTAGAAAAAAGAACCTATACGGCGTTTCATAAAATCTGTCCTTTGTTTTGATAGCAGGCTGATTTTATAGAGAAGACGCAGAAAGTCACGCCACTTTTGACCATGCTTTTGTTTTACGGAATGTAAGGACGTCGGTAGATGGGAACAACATCATTCTGAAGCTGTTCACGTTCTTTTTGTATAAAATCCGCTATTTCTTGATGCATGGATGAAACGCCATTAATCCTTGTCATCAAAGTTTTACGCCAGTCCATTATATCCGGGTGCGGATCATAGGTAAGGACGCCTGCCGCTGCAAAAAGATTGCGTAGCGTATAGGGAACACAGCTATGAACATCCGTTTGCTGAACATCACGCACGGTTCGCCGTTCATATCCTGCAAAGACATCGGCTATAATTTCCTCCCCCAAAGCTGTCATATCATAACCGCGCGGACACTGTGTTGTTACAAGCCCTTCTTTCTTATCGACATGAATCAAAACCGCGTGTCCTGGCTTCTCAACATAGGAGCCGTCAAAATAAGTTCTGAATGGCCCAGGCCTGCCCGGCATATCTTCGGCGCAGCCATCTTCATGTATATGGTGCGGATGTTTGCGGGTTGTTGGAACACTTGCTTGAATCAGAATTGAACGCACACTTTGGTCCGCGGCGTTTCCACGCCAATCGGCCAGAAGACAGTCACGGTATGTAACATCCCCAGACGTATCCAACATATCCATGACATCGGGGTGAAGGATTGCTTCGGACAAGACAGTGCCACGCGCCGCGAGCATTTTTTCCGGAACAAACAGGCCTTTTAAAATGTGTTGTTCCAGCCGGTTAAAAATATACATCGGGTTCAAACGCCCGTACGTATGTTCCGGCAATTCGTTTTTCATCATGCCTGTTTCTTTAAGGCAGAATCTGCATTATGTCAAAACTAAAGACACTGCGCCTTGTGACGCAGCCAGTGATCGGCCAGAACGCACGCCATCATCGCCTCCGCCACCGGCGTTCCGCGAAGGCCGACGCACGGGTCATGGCGACCCTTGGTCATGATATCGGTTTCGTGGCCGTCTTTGTCGATGGTCGGAACGGGCGTGAGGATAGAGCTGGTCGGTTTGAACGCCACGCGCACCACAATATCCTGCCCCGATGAAATACCGCCCAGAATACCGCCCGCATGGTTGGATAGAAACACGGGCTTTCCATCCGCGCCCATGCGGATGGCATCGGCGTTTTCTTCGCCGCGCAGTTCGGCGGCGGCAAACCCCGCGCCAATTTCCACGCCCTTGACCGCGTTGATAGACATCATCGCCTTGGCCAGATCGGCATCCAGCTTATCGTACACCGGTGCGCCGAGGCCCGCCGGAATCCCTGATGCCACAATTTCCACGATAGCGCCCGTGGATGACCCGTTTTTGCGCGTTTCATCCAGAAATTGTTCGAACACGGGCACGGCCGCCGCATCGGGGCTCCAGAATGGATTTTGGTCCACCTGCGCCCAGTCCCAGTTGGCGCGGTTGATTTTATGGGGGCCAACCTGCACCACCGCGCCGCGAATGGATACATTGTCGCCCAAAGCATTGTTTAGGATTTTACGGGCCACCGCCCCCGCGGCCACACGCATCGCCGTTTCGCGGGCGGAAGAACGCCCGCCGCCGCGATAATCACGAATGCCGTATTTGGCATCATAGGTGTAATCCGCATGGCCGGGGCGGTATTTTGCGGCGATATCGCCGTAATCCTTGGACCGCGCATCGACATTTTCGATGAGCAGACCAATGGGCGTGCCCGTTGTCATCCCGTCAAACACGCCGGACAGGATTTTGACCTGATCGGGTTCCTGCCGTTGCGTGGCGTGGCGTGACTGCCCCGGCTTGCGACGGTCTAAAAACGCCTGAATATCGGATTCATTGAGTGGAATGCGCGGCGGCACGCCATCGACGATACAGCCGATGGCCGGACCGTGGCTTTCCCCGAAGGTCTGATATTGAAACAGTGCACCAAAGCGATTTCCGGACATACAAACCTTAGAACTTTTGAAGTAAAGCTATTAATGCTGTAGTTGAACTTAATACAGCAGCTAAAGAAGAAACCACCGCAATAAAAAAAAGCCACTGATCTCTTTTAAATCTCCGAGCTTCTTTAATTCGTCTATGCAACTCATATTCTGTTATTTGTAATTCAACCCATGTTTGATCTCGCGGTTTGTAAATCCCGCTATTTATAGGAATATTTAATTTTCTTGCTTCCTTTTGCAGATCATCAAAGGCATCACCCATAGCTTCACGCCGCCTTGTCGTCGGCCTTTGGCGCGATGGAACGCAGAAGTTCGGCGGTTTCGCCGGCCGTATCGACCGAACACATGCCAACGGTGTGGTAACCGGAATCGACATGCATGACTTCGCCCGTGACACCGGAGCCAAGGTCAGAGAGCAAGAACAGGCCCGAACGGCCCACATCTTCGATCGTCACATTCCGGCGCAACGGGGAGTTCAGCTCATTCCATTTCAAAATGTAGCGGAAATCGCCAATGCCGCTAGCAGCCAAAGTTTTAATCGGCCCCGCCGAAATGGCGTTCACGCGAATCCCGCGCGGGCCCAGATCCGTGGCCAGATAACGCACCGATGCCTCCAGCGCGGCCTTGGCCACGCCCATCACGTTGTAATGAGGCATCACGCGTTCCGCCCCGTAATAAGTCAGGGTCAAAAGGCTGCCGCCATCCTTCATCAACGGCGCGGCCTTTTGCGCGACGGAGGTGAAGGAATACACGGAAATATCCATGGTTTTCAGGAAATTATCGCGGGTGGTGTTCAGATACAGCCCGTCCAGTTCGTTTTTGTCCGAAAAGGCGATCGCATGGACAACGAAGTCCAGCCCGCCCCATTTTGCGCCGATGGTATCGAAAACGGCCGACACGCTGTCCGCGTTCGTCACATCGCACGGCAGGACGATGGTCGATCCGATACTGTCCGCCAGCGGTTTGACCCGCTTTTCGAGGGCTTCGCCTTGATAGGTAAAAGCCAGTTCCGCCCCCGCATTGCGGGCCGCCTGTGCGATTCCCCATGCGATCGAGCGGTCGTTGGCGACCCCCATAATCAGACCCTTTTTGCCCGCCAGCCAGTTATTTGCCGTATCTGTCATTTCTTAACCTTTTGCAATGACCAGCATCCTACACGTTTCATGCCCCCCGTCCAGACCAAAAACCGGGCGAAACGCCTGATTTTCGTGCTTTTTTGAGCTTTTGTTAACCGATAAAGCCTAAAATTTTAGAGATAGAACGGGGGACGCGGGGCCCGCACGACACATGAGCATCAGACCGGATATTTTGCAGGACATCTGCAACATCGCGGCGCGGCAGATTCAGGATGTCTATCCGGATCTCGAACCCGTGTTCGTTCCGCATGGCGATGGTTTGTTCCATGAAATTCTGGAATTGCGCGAACATGATGTGTTCCGCCACCCCGCCGTCAAGATTGTCAAACACATCCTGGAAAAGAACGGTGGGCGCGAACAATCGGGTTTTCTGGGCATGGCGATCATGCATGAATTGAAATGGATGGGGCTGGCATCACAGGAAAACATGCTCGCCCTCTTTAACCTCAACACCGATGAATTCAAGGATGCAAAACAGGCACGCCGCGATATTTACCACATGCTCTGGCACGCCATCGATTTGATCGAGGTGCGCCGCCGCCCCGAATACGCGGCAAAATTCCGTTCCGGCCCGATGATCCCGAAACGATCCCCACTCAACCTCGCCCGCCTGAATATGGAGGCCGATATTTTCTCATCCACCATGTGCGGATTGATGGGGGAAGAAACGGCGATCAACGATCTGGCCCTGATGCGCGCGATTGATTCCATCACGCCCGTCCACCTGCGCCGTGCCGAAGATTATCCGTTCATCATCGCTCTTGATGCCGCGCGCTATGCATATAAGCAGTTGAAGTCCGTCAGCCCGCAACGCGGAAAATTCATCACCTATGCCCGCCAGCTGACATTAGAGGTCGGCCATGCGTTCGATGACAAAGGGATCAAAAACTGGTGGGCGTTTTCCGAACCGGCACAGGATATGGCATGGCGAAAATTTTCAAAAGAATTCATTCTGGAATGCGCGATGAACACCAGCGAGGATGCATTCGTGCGCGCCACGGGCCATCTGGTTTCCGACATCACCGGCATCATCCCCGCGATCAACGGAAAATCGGTAAACACCTATAATGCCTTTGCCAACATAGAAGAAAACGGCCTTCTCCACCGTGAAATCATGGAAAAGACGTTCGAGGACGCCGTGGCAAAAGGCGTGGAAGAAGAAAGCGGCGCGCCATTGATTTTGGCGGCGAATTTACAAAACGAAAATCTGGCCGAAGGTTTGTTTTTGGGATGGTGCGGCCATGCATTGCAGGCGGCCGCCAAGGCGTTCGACACCGCCATCAAGACGGGGGCGTCCCCGCTCCAGGCAGCAAGACTGGAATTCGAAGGCACAAAAGACATTCCCACATGGGAAACATTGAGCAAAATCGGTCAGTCCGTTGTCGAGCAAAAGCGTCAGGGATATGCTGTGACGCTGGGGAATGTTGCCGAAATCTGCAACAACGATCCGCTTTTTTCGCCCATGCTGGGTTCGATCCGCATTACGATGAAAGATCCGAACTACATTCAAAAACTGGAAGCGGCCAACGATCTACGCCTGGCCGGCCCCGCACCATCCGCTCCCGCGCCCAAAGGGCCCGCACCGAAAACACCCGCCCCCGAAGCCGCCCCCGCGGCCTATTATGCCCCGGCCATGCCGGGCCCGTCGCTTGGACTGGGCGGTAGCGGCCGCAGAATGCCCATACGCCCTGCAAAGCCACCGACAACGGTCAGCGATTCAGGCGGCGGCCGCGATGAAGACCGCCCATAAAAAAGCCGCTGTAAACACAGCGGCTTTTAAATTCGTTAAAGTTGCTTCGCGTTAGTTGACAACTTGCCAGGAACCATCGGGCTGTTGGCACGCCGTGCCATAACCGGATTGTTTTTGTCCACCCACATAAATGGTTTGCGAATATTCGCGGCAGTAGGCACCCGAAGACGTACGGCCATCGCGCGTCGGCGTGATCGTTCCGTAGTTTCCAGAGTTCGGGTTGTTCCAGCGGATGGTTTCACCGACGGGTGCTTCATACGCGCGCTGGTTCGCTTGTTGCGCGTAAGCGCGGTCAGCATTGTCCAGCGAAGACCCGATTTCGGAACCGACCAGTGCGCCGAGCAGAACGCCCGCACCCGTAGCCCAAAGCTGTCCGGAACCTTTACCGACCTGTGACCCGGCAAGACCCCCAAGGATAGCACCACCGCCCGTGCCGAGCAGTTGTTTGTCGCCCATGCCGCTCGTCGTGTTACAGCCGGCCAGCGCTGCAGTCGAAATAAGGGCCAAAGTCAAAATAGTTTTTTTCATATCGCACTAATCCTCTCTTGCGAATAAAACGTATGACGCTAAGTTAAGTTCCAATTCCGTCAAAAACAAGACGGTTTTTACCACAAAAACGGCACAAATGAACACAGACCACATTTCTTATACGGATGATCCCCTGAAAACCTTCGGCGCATGGCTGGAAATGGCCAAAGCCGCGGAAATTAACGATCCCAACGCCATGAACCTCGCTACCGCAGATGCGAAGGGACGCCCCACAAACAGGATGGTGTTGCTCAACGGGCTGGACGAACGGGGATTCGTTTTTTTTACGAACGGGCAAAGCCGTAAAGGTGACAACCTTGCCATCAACCCGTTTGCCGCCCTGTGTTTCCACTGGAAATCATTACGCAAACAGGTGCGAATCGAAGGCCCCGTGGAGGTGGTCAGCGATAAGGAAACGGATGCCTATTATAATTCACGGCCACGGCAAAGCCGGATCGGTGCGTGGGCATCACAACAATCACGCAGGTTGGAAAAATATTCAGACCTACAAGACGCGGTCAAAAAATATGAAACGGAATTCGAAGGGCGCGAAGACATTCCCCGCCCCACCTATTGGAAAGGATACCGCGTCATCCCCGAACGCATCGAATTCTGGATCGACGGGGAATTCCGCCTTCACAAACGATACGTGTTTGAAAAATCCGGCAGCGGATGGAATACGTATATGATCAATCCATAGACTTTCAGGAAGAAACAAATGAACGAAGAACAACTTTCCTTTGGCACAGATGTATCACGGCTTTTGGATATCGTCGCGAACGCGCTTTATACCAACCGCGATGTATTCTTGCGTGAATTGATTTCCAACGCCGCCGATGCGTGCGACAAGCTGCGTTATGAAGCATTGCAGAATTCGTCCCTTCCCCATGGGGATTACAAGGTTGTGATCACCAAAGACACGGATAACCGCACCCTGACCATCACCGACAACGGGATCGGCATGAACAAAGCGGATTTGATCGATCATCTGGGCACCATAGCCCGTTCAGGCACGGCGGCGATGATGGAGGCCGTGAAAAACAGCGGTGGTGATAAATCCCAACTCAACCTGATTGGCCAGTTCGGCGTCGGGTTTTACGCATCATTCATGGTGTCTGAAAAAGTCGAGGTTATTTCCCGCAAAGCCGGTGATAACACCGTCTGGCATTGGGAATCGGATGGCCGCTCCGGTTATACAGTGCGCGAAGAAACGGACGATAAAATCGAACGCGGGACGAAAATCATCCTGCATTTGAAGACTGATGCCTATGATTTCCAGATCGACGATAAAATCAAACAGGTGATCCTCGCCTATTCCGACCATATCGGCGTTCCCGTTTATGTGGGAGATGAAGACAAACCCGTCAATGCGGCCTCCGCGCTCTGGATGCGTCCCAAAAACGACATTACGGCCGAACAATATAACGAATTCTATCATCATATCGGCCATGTGTTCGATGAACCGTTGATGACCAGCCATTGGCGTGCCGAAGGAAAAATCGAATACACGGCATTGTTGTTCGTTCCCAGCATGCGCCCGTTCGATTTGTATGAACCGGGACGCAAACACGCGGTGAGATTATACGTCAAACGTGTCTTCATCACGGATCAGGTACAAAATCTGATTTACCCGTGGTTGCGATTCGTTCGTGGCGTGATTGATTCCGAAGACCTGCCGCTGAACATCAGCCGCGAAATGCTGCAAAACAATCCGGTTGTGATGAAAATCCGCAGCGGCGTGACAAAACGCATTTTATCCGACCTCGCCGTGCTCGCCGACAAAGACCCGATGACGTTCGAGACATTCTGGTATCAATTCGGCATGGTGATCAAAGAAGGGCTGTATGATTCCGCCGAACACCGCGACGATATTTTCAAAATCGCGCGGTTCTTTTCAACCAATGAAAACCGCCGCCTGACATCGCTCGCCGATTATATTTCGCGCATGAAAGAAGGACAGGACGAAATCTATTACCTGCTGGGCGAAAACCTGGATGGACTGGAACGCTCCCCGCAACTTGAAGGGTTCAAGGCCCGCGGGCTGGAGGTGTTGTTCTTTAACGACACCATCGATTCCTTCTGGCTGCAAATGGCGGCGGAGTATCAGGGCAAAAAATTCGTTTCGATTACAAAGGGCGCGATCGACCTTGATAAATTTAAACCGCTGGATGAAAAGACGGATGAAGACAAACCCGATGAAACGGCGCTGACATCCCTGCTTGGTATTCTGTCCGATGAATTGAAAAAAGAGGTCAAACAAGTCCGTCTTTCCAAACGCCTGACCGATTCCCCCGTCTGCCTGATCGCGGATGAGGCCGGCGTGGATATGCACATGGAACGGATTTTAAAAATCCAGCAAAAATACGAACCCGTGGGCAATAAAAAAATTCTGGAGATCAATGGTGGACATGCTTTGATTCAAAAGCTCTCCGCCCTTGCCCAAGCGAACAAGGATTCCCCCGCGCTCAAGGACGCCGCAAGATTGCTCTATGATCAGGCGTGCATTATTCAGGGCGAGCCGATCAACGACCCCTCCTCCTTCGTCAAAAGGATGGCGGAATTCATGCAGCGTGGATTGGCGGCGTAAAGAGGATTAAAACATCCCTTGATGATGGCGGGCGGTCATTTCTTCGATTTCCTCTTCGGAGAAATCGAAATTGTTGCCCAGTTCCTCGATCATGACTTCGCGGAGAAGCGAAGCCAGATCGTCTTCGGTTTCGCACCACAAATCCATGATCGGGCGGCGAAACAACATCAAGACGTCATCATCGTTCGCCACTTTGCGTTCGACGCCCGGTGAAATTTCTTTCCCGCTGCGATACAGGGCGACAAGCTCGTAAGGATCATCCAGTTCCAGTTCGGCCTGTGTGGCGTCATCGGGAAAGTCCATCATCTCAATTGCGAGCGTTTCGCAATACTCCAATATCTCTTCGGGCAAAGAGGTCAAGACATCCTTGGCCATCGTTTCGATGTCCTCAAGGCTCGGCGGAACCGTGTAATTCATGATAATCCGGTGCTGATCCATTGTTTTCGCTCCCCTGCAGCGTCTGACAAGTCAGTAAAAGACCAGTGTTTTATGATTCTGTAACAACTTACGCCTATTCCGGCTTTTTGCCAACGGCCTGTATGGAAATAGCAACAATTCCTTTTCTTTGTTGTACAAGGGCAAAAAAAATGAGATTCTGGAATGAGATATTAGAAAAGTTATATTTAATTCATGCCATACGATTTAGCACAAGTTCGCATTTTGATTGTCGAGGACATGCAGCCGATGCTCTCGCTGACAACCTCGATCATGAACATGTTCGGTTTCCGCAACGTCCATGGCGCCAAAAGCGTCGAAGAAGGGTTCAAACTTTTCTGCCAGTATGACCATGACCTGGTTATCACGGACTGGTTGATGGAACCGCTGGACGGGCTGGACCTGATCAAGTTGATCCGCCGCAGCGACGACAGCCCGAACAAATTCGTTCCCGTCATCCTGATGACCGGATACAGCGACCAGCCGCGCGTGGAAGAAGCGCGCGATATGGGCGTCACCGAATTTTTGATGAAACCCTACAGCGCGCGGGATATGTATGCCCGTATTGTGCAGATCATCGAAAAGCCCAGGCAGTTCGTGGATACGGGGGAGTTTTTCGGCCCCGACCGCCGCCGCCGCAAAAATTTTGACTTTCACGGCATTGACCGGCGGGGCAGTTCGGATAAAAACGCCGGCGATGATGAATTGGAAGAGTCTCTCGATCCCGATATGGAAGTGATTTTGCGGGATTTGAAAGAAGACGCAACGAAGTTGTAGCCCATGACCAAGCGTAAAGCCCCCATTTTTACCAACCCTCCGAACAAGCTGAAATCCAAAGTCGGCGAAGGCGGCATTCCCGCGTTCATGATCAAGCGTTGCCAGGAATTTCTGGAGAGCAATCCGGTGGATTACACGCCCTATGCCGTCCGCCACCTGGAAGAATTGAAAGATTTGTACGGGCAGATCGAAAAAGCGAATATGGATGATGTCACCGCGAAATCAAGACTGACCAATATCGTGATGCAGTTGAAATCCAACGGCAGCATGTTTCATTATCAGCTTTTGTCGATGATTTCGGACGTCATGCTCCGCTATCTTGAGAATGTCACGACATTGAATCGCGACTTTCTGGAAATCATGGCCATGTACAACAAAATCATGGAAATTATCGTTGCCAAAAGGTTAACGGGAAATGGCGGCCGCGAGGGCTATGCCTTAACGCAGGAATTGCACAATGCCTGCCTGCGGTACTATGCCAAATACAGGATTTCCGCCTGATTTTTCATTTTCTTTAACCAAATCCGTGGTAGAATCATCGGATGGAACTGGATTCGATCCCGGCGCAAATTGGCCTTCAAATGGCCCTTAACCAGCAAAACCTGCAAATTGGTTTGCTGAAACGCACGGCGCAAACCGAACAACAAATTGCCAGCATCCTTGAGACAGCCGTAACTGCGTCTTCGCGCGGCGGACGCATCAACACAACCGCTTAAGCCCAATCCAGTCTTGTCTGCCTATTTTACCGGAACCGCTTGCGGGAAATCTTCGAGAATTTCTTCGACTTCGGCGATGTAGGGGAAGGATTCCTGCGCGCCTTTTTTCTTGCAGGCAAGCCCCGCCGCTACGCTGGCGCGGCGCATGGCAGACCCCAACGCAAACTTCGCCTTGATAGAGGCCGCCAGCGTTCCACAATAACAATCCCCTGCCCCCGTCGTATCGACAATCTCTTCGGGTTTGAGTGATAGCACCGGCACACGCCAGCCTTTGCCATCCGGCGTCATGGCCAGCGATCCTTCGGCCCCCAGCGTAATAATTGCGGTCAGATTTCCTTTTTGGGAAAGCGCATGGGCCAGCACCATCAAATCCTGCTTCGCCCCAATGCCGAGCATATCCGCCATGGCATGCGCTTCGTGTTCGTTGACGACCAGATAATCAACCATTTCCAATGCTTTTTGCGGAAGATGGAAGGCCGGGGCAAGGTTCAGCATCACCTGTGCCCCGCATTTTGTGGCCCGTTCCATCAATTTAATGTTTTCGGCGAGCGGCACTTCCATTTGCAACAATACCAAATTTCCGGGTTTCAAAATTTCATCCGGCACCTGTTCCGAAGACACATCGCCATTCGCGCCGGATGCGACAACGATATTGTTTTCTCCGCTGCCATTGGTCGTGACAATCGCCATCCCCGTGGGCAAAATATCGGACGTGGCAACACCGGAAGTCATAACTTCATTTCGCCGGAGATTGTTCAAAATACGCGTGGCCATGGCATCGTCCCCGACCTTACCGACCAATGCCGTCCGCGCCCCGCCGCGTGCGCAGGCCAACGCCTGGTTCGCGCCTTTTCCGCCCGGCGTCATTTCATAGCTGTGCGATAAAATGGTTTCCCCGGGTTTGGGAAAATCCTTCACCCGCAACGACACATCCATATTGACCGACCCGAAAACGATAATCATGACGTCCGAAAAACCCTTCCCCGAATATACCGTCAAATAATGCTATCCATAGGGGCCCGCAGACGATATAAAAAATGAAATTATCCCCGTAGAAGTGGTGCGGCATGGAAGATTACAACGCCTATTTTGCCAAAAAAATCGAAGGGTTGAAAGCCGAAGGTCGTTACCGGTCTTTTGCCCCGCTGGAACGGATTTGCGGCCAGTTTCCAAAAGCCGTTTATACCGCGCCGGGCGGCGGCACCAAAACCGTGACCGTCTGGTGTTCCAATGACTACCTTGGTATGGGCCAAAATCCGCACGTTCTGGCCGCAATGCAAATTGCCATAGAACAATACGGCGCGGGCGCAGGCGGCACGCGGAATATTTCGGGCACGCACAAACTTCATCTAGATCTGGAAAACTCGCTCGCCGATCTCCACGGCAAAGAATCCGCGCTGGTCTTTTCTTCAGGTTACGTCGCCAATGAAGGAACGCTTTCAACACTTTTGAAATTGCTGGATAATCCAGTTGTCTTTTCGGATGAAAAGAACCACGCCTCCATGATCCACGGGATGCGTTCGGCCGCATGTGAAAAGGCCGTGTTCCGGCACAATGATCTGGAACATCTCGAAAGCCTGCTGCAAAAGACCTCCCTCGCCCGCCCGAAAATCATCGCCTTCGAATCCGTTTATTCGATGGAAGGCGACATCGCACCGATTGCGGAGATTTGCGATCTCGCCGAAAAATACAACGCTTTCACCTATCTGGACGAAGTTCATGCCGTAGGCCTTTATGGTCCGCGCGGTGGCGGCGTGGCCGAACAGCGTGGGTTGATGCACCGGATCGATATGATCGAAGGCACGTTTGGAAAGGCTTATGGCCTGATGGGTGGATTCATTACAGGACGGCGCGAAACGGTGGATGCGGTACGCTCCTTTGCATCCGGCTTTATCTTTACAACCTCCCTGCCCCCCGCCGTTCTGGCGGGTGCGCTGGCCAGTGTGGAGCATTTAAAAACCTCGGAAATCGAACGCATGCGGGCGCACCGGCATGCCGCACTCCTCAAATCCGCGCTCGACCAGCGCGGCCTGCCTTATATGAAGGGGGAAAGCCATATCGTCCCGCTGATGATCGGTGATGCCACCTGTTGCAAAAGGCTGACCGACATTCTGCTGAACGATTTCGACATTTATGTCCAGCCGATCAATTATCCAACCGTCCCGAAGGGAACGGAACGTATGCGCCTGACCGCCACGGCAGCACATTCCATCGAAGACATCACGAATCTTGCGGATATTCTTTACCGGCTGTTCGCCGAAAACCACATCATCAACGTCAAATTCGCCTAAAGCATAAAGGTATTGGCGCATTGTTCGGCGCGCGCCAGATTTTTGTCCAACGCCGCCATGGTTTGGGATAAATCTTCGGTGTCGTCTTTTATCCATACGCGCAAGACATTGAGATAAACAACCGACAAACCAAAAACTTTTGCCGCCCCCCTGAATCCGCCTGCATCTATTCCCGCAGCCTCCAGCATCCACGCCATGGAACGGCCCAGATGGGGGAATGCAATAACTGCCTGCTTGGGATCAGGCAAAAACGATTTGAAGATAGACACCACCGCCGCACGGTTTTCGTTCAATGCATCAAACCGTTCCATCAGCAATTCAAAGAGTCTGTCCTTTTCCGGCGTCGATGGGTCAAACCCCGCGCAGGTCGAAAGCACCGCCCGGTCGATCATGCGCCCGTAGGCATCCAGCACATCGTTCTTGTCATCAAACATTTCGGACAATTCGGCCAGGCCGACCTGCGCGACATCGGCGATGTCGGTCATCGTCACCATGTCCCAGCCCATCCGGCCCGCCAGATCGAGCGCCGCCGCCACCGCCCGTTCTTTGAGCGGTTTTTCGGGGGATTTTGTGAACTTGATGGGCTTTTTTGCGGCCATCGGGGTTGCCTTTCCGTAAAGTTTCTATAGACAGATACCCGCACGCACAACAAAGTCAATCGAAAGAACGAACCTCATGACCAAAACGACCTACGGCCTTGTCACCATCGGGAACGCCCTTGTGGACGTTCTGGCCCACACAACCGAAGAATTTCTGGCCGATCAGGACAAAAAATTCGGCATGAAAAAAGGCTCCATGAACCTGATCGACGCCACCCGCGCGATCCAGCTTTATGATGCCATGGGCCCCGCCACGGAAATGTCCGGCGGGTCGGCGGGCAACACCATCGCCTGCTTTGCCTCCTTCGGCGGAAAAGGCGCGTATGTCGGCAAGGTCGGCAAGGACGAGCTTGGTGAAATCTTCCGCCATGACCTGAAATCCATCGGCGTCGATCACACGACCCCGCCGGTTGAAAGCGGCACGCACACGGGCCGGAGCATGATTTTGATCAGCGATGATGGCCAGCGGACGATGAACACATTTTTGGGCGCCGCCGTTGAACTGTCCCCCGCCGACATTGACGAAGCCGTAATTTCCGCCGCCGCCGTGACATATCTGGAAGGCTATCTGTTCGATCCGCCGCTGGCCATGGAAGCATTTTACAAGGCGGCGAAAATCGCCCACGCCGCCGGACAAAAAGTATCCCTGACCCTCTCCGACCCCTTCTGCGTTGGTCGTCACAGAAAACCGTTCCAGGATCTGGTCGAAGGACATGTGGACATCCTGTTTGCCAACGAAGAAGAAATCAAATCGCTTTACGAGGTCAAAACGCTCGAAGAAGCCATCGCGACCTTAAAAGGAAAATGCGACATCGCCGCGATCACGCGCAGCGAAAAAGGCTCCGTCATCCTGCGCGGTGACGAAACCGTCACGGTCACCGCGGAACCCGTTGCGCAAGTTCTGGACACCACGGGCGCGGGCGATGCCTATGCCGCCGGTTTCCTTTATGGCTACACCGAAGGGATGGGCATGGCGGAGTGCGGGCGGCTGGGTTCCATCGCCGCCGCCGAAGTCATCTCCCATGTCGGCCCACGGCCACAGGTCAAACTGGCCGGACTGCTCCCGAAAAAGGCGGCCTAAAGCCAACCCTTTTTCTTGAAATACATGAGCGGCAACGCCGCAGACAGAATCATGCACAAAAGCACCAGCGGATAGGCCAACGGCCAGTCCAGTTCGGGCATGTGGTGGAAGTTCATCCCGTAGATAGAGGCGATCAGCGTCGGCGGAAGGAAGACAACCGCCGCCACCGAAAAGATTTTGATGATCTGGTTTTGTTCAAGATTGATCAGCCCCAGCGTGGCGTCGAGCAAAAACGCCATTTTCCCCGACAGGAAATTCGCATGATCGGCCAACGTATCGACATCTTTGTGCAGATTCTTTGATTTTTGTTTTACACCCTTCGGGGTTGTTTCCGCACTACGCGCATCATAATGGAAAAGCAGGCGGGAAATGCTCGAAAGACTTTCACGCAGCATGCCAAGCATATCCCCCTTCGCACCGATTTTCTTGATCGTGACCTGTAAAATCCCCGTTTTGCGGCTGGCCGATGTTTTTTTCGTACGGAAAATTTCCCGCGAAACGCCTTCAATTTCATCCCCAAGGGATTCCAGCGCATCCGCCGTACGGTTGATGACAGCCTCTACAATATCCAGCAACAGCCCCTCGGGGCTGGGGTTCGGAACACCCTTCTTCTTTTTTGCGGTCGTCAGATATTGGGTGAACGACATCAATTCATCATACCGCACGGTGATCAGCGTGTGTTTGTGAATGATAAATGTCAGCGGAATTTTAACGGGATCGTCGATGCTTATATGCGCAACGGCGGACATGGTCATATAGCTCGCATCGCCTTCATCATAAAGACGTGCCGAAGATTCTATTTCTTCCATATCTTCGCGCGTCGGGATGGATAGTTTCAGGAAATCCTCAACCGCCCTGTCTTCTTGCACCGTTGGCGCCATCAGATCGATCCAGAGGATTTCCCCCGCCGGCGCACCAGACAGCCCGTCAACCTCGACAAGATGATCACCCTCGACTTTATAAACATGGATCATAGGGCAACCTTCTGCTTCATTTTTTCAATCTGGCTGTTGTAGGTCGCAACCATGGTGCGGTCGATACACATGATTTTCACGCGATCGATACGATCATCCAGCTTTTCAAGAATGCCGCGCAACGCAATACGCGCGAACCGGATATGCGGGAAATCCCGTTTGTCATGGCCCATGGCGGGAATCGCCACGGATTTGATCCCGCGAATCTGCGCCTTTTCGATGGTTTCACGATAGCAATTCAACAAATCCCGTTCTTCATACCCAATCCCGCCATCCCAATCGGCCAGAACCGCCATAAACAAGGCTTTATAAGGGGCATTGCAGGGCGGCAAGGCGTAAACTTCCCCGCATTTTGGCCGCGGGATGTTTTCCAGCACGTATTCATCCAGCGCGGGGCCGGCCATTTGCAGCACCGCCCGGTTCAAAGAGCCGCCCCATTCCAGATTTGGGCGGATAAAGAACAAAATGGACTCACATTCCGTTTGCGACAGGATTTCGCCATACTCTATCCTTATCCTGTCAAAATACGTGGGATTGTTGGGGCGCAGTTTCTGCGCTATGCGTTTGAACATGAAGAACCTGTTTGTTTTCGTACTCTCTGCCCTTTCCTTTATACCGCCAGTTTGTGCGCAAGAGAAAGGGCTTTATGGCCTTGCCATGACGGGAACGCCGAAATATTCGGCGGAATCGCCGAATCTCTCCTATGTGAACCCGGATGCCCCCAAGGGCGGAACCTTGAAACAGGCCGCCATCGGCACATTCGATACGGTGAACCCCTATAACATCAAGGGAAAGGCGGCGCAGGGCATGGACCTGGTTACAGACCGTCTCATGACCCGCGTCTGGGACGAACCGTTCACCATGTATCCGATGATCGCGCAAAGCGTCGATGTGCCCGCCGATCGCTCTTCCATCACTTTCCATCTAAACCCGCGCGCACGTTTTCAGGACGGCAGCCCCATCACGGCGGCGGATGTGGATTTCACCTATAAAACCCTGATGGAATTCGGACGCCCGAACATGCGGCGGGTATATAAAATCGTCACAAGCGTCGATATGCCCGATGCACGAACGATCACCTTTCATCTGGGCCCCGACCATGACCGCGAAACGGTGATGATCCTGACCCTGATGCCCGTTTTGTCCAAAGCCTATTGGACGGGCAAGAATTTTGACCAGACGACACTGACGCCCTTCCTGTCCAACGGCCCCTATAAAATCAAATCTATCGAACCGGGACGGCGCATTGTTTACGAACGCGACAAGAATTACTGGGCAAAAGATTTGATGCCCAATCGCGGGCTCTATAATTTCGATGAAGTCATCTACGATTATTACCGCGATGATTCCGTGGCCTTTGAATCATTCAAGGCCGGCAATCTGAATTTCCGGCGCGAATGGAACGCCGCCCTGTGGCAGAACGGTTATGATTTTCCGGCGATCACACAAGGAAAGGTTATCAAGAACGCGCTCAAACACGGACGGCCCGACCGCGTGCGGGGCTTTATTTTCAATACCCGCCGCGCCCCGTTCGATGACATCCGCGTGCGGCGCGCCTTCAACCTGCTGTTCGATTTCGACTGGATGAACGAAAATCTGTTCTACGGACTGTATGGGCACATCAACAGCTACTTCCCCAACACAGAACTTGCCGCCACCGGCACGCGGCCGCCGGTGAACAATAAAACGCCCGCGCAAAAGCGCGAAAACATGAAAAAGGCCGATGAATTACTCCAAAGCGCGGGGTGGGTCGTCAAGGATGGCGTCAGGGTAAACCAAAAGACCGGCAAGCCGATGGATTTTGAAATCATGCTGAACGATCCATCAGACCAAAAAATAGCCCTGTCCTTCACCCATGCACTCAAAAGGATGGGAATCATACCCAAAGTGCGAATGCTGGATTCCGCCGCCTTTTTGGGACGGCTCAACCAGTATGATTTCGACATGACGCTGTATTATTGGATGTCCACCCTGTCCCCCGGCACGGAGCAGTATCTGTATTGGAGTTGCGAGGCGGCGGACCAGCCTTCCCGCTGGAACTACGCCGGAATTTGCGATAAAAAAATCGATCTGCTAAGTAAATCCATCGCCTCGGCCACCAGCCGGGACGATCTGGTGCAAAAAGTCCGCGCGCTGGATGCCGCCCTGATGGCCGGAACCTACATGATCCCGCTCTATTACAACCCGCAGGATTTTGTGGCGTACTGGAAACCGCTGGCCCATCCGCAAACCATGCCGATTTACGGCACGGTGATCGAAACGTGGTGGATGAACACCCCATAAGCCCTTTTAAACCCCCGGGGCTTCATGGTTAAATGACGGGGTTGGATTCTTACCGATTCGGGAAAATTATGGATTTGAAATTGAAAACACTGGTTCTGGTTTCCGCCCCGGCGATTTTGCTGGCCGCCTGTCAGGTAACGCCAAAACTGGAAGACGCACAATACTGGCAGCGCAAAAATGCCACCTCCTCTCTCTACCTGCGCGGACCAAAGGCACAGGAAACGCTGCACAAGGACATTGCCACCTGCGTTACAGAAATTGACGAACTGGAACGCATGGCCCCGCTGCGCGCTGCTACACCGGCCGATACACAGGATGGCAAGGTGCCCGATCCTTCCACCGCCGAAGGCCGGATGAAAGCCTATGAAACGCCGAAAAAAGACGGCCCGCTTTACGCCGAACATTTCGATTACACGGATTTCGAAGGTTGTATGGATTTCAAAGGCTGGGAACGGGTTGAAAGCCTTCCTTACGTTCAAGCCGATCAGGCGCGGGATGAATATCTGAAAAACGTCTATGGTTATAAATACCAAAGCGATACGGGCCAGAACTTTGAGGCCCAGAAATCCTCCGACGCCTATGCGACCAGTTCGCCCGGCACGGTGGTCAACAATTAGGATTGATGAAACGCCGGGGTAACAGCCGGCGTTTTTCTTTGCCTCCCCGAAACGGGATCTATCGTGTTCCAGCCGCCGATATAATCACCGATTTTTTCCATTTGTTTTTTATCGGAAAAATCGACGAGGCCGATCCACCCCGTTTTTACCAACAAAGCCCGTCCTAAAGTCATTGGTTTTTCTTGAGACGCGGCGATCATAAAAGCGCGCTCCAGACGCGCTACCTCCCTTTGCGCAACAAACGAGGCACTGCGGTCGGCAGGGTTTCTGGTGTAGTAAACCTGAATTCTTTCTCGTATTTTTCCGATTTCGGAAAAATCATCAACACGGAAAAAATCCGGCAACGGCTCGTTTATCTGCGCCAGTGTTGAAATATCTCTTTTGGTTTTTATGCGGGCCAGCCCATAGGCCTTATGAAACGCTTCGCTATCGACATACGGACGCAATGCGCAAAGTCTGCCCTTGATCGTTCGCTTAAGCCCAAGCAATTCTTCTTCATACATCATACCCGCATTGATATAGGCACCCGCCTTTGCCCACGTGTATCCACCATTGTCGCCGGCCGCAATAAAAGGAAGCGCCTTATTTCCCATCGCAAGGCTTAGCTCGTTTATAGCTTTAAAATAGGCTTTCCCGTATCCGTTTGATTGTGTGGTGTCTTCGACCTTAAAGCCGGATCCTGCCGGATCCTTTCTGCCATACCTAAATTTGATCGAACCCTCATATTTGTTTTCAAGGGATCTGATTTTAATTTCGAAATCTTGCGTTTTGTCCGGATCCGATGGCGGACAAAACCAAAGATCAAACTGCAGCGCTTCTCCAAACGCCTTTGAAAAAATGTCGTAAAGATCCGCTGGATATAAAGACGGGATCAAACGATTCCAAGCATCGACGATGTATTCATGATCCAACGCAGATGAAAGAGCTGGATAAAGTGCGCGAAAATGGGGAAGTCCGCGAAAATCCGCGGTTTCAACGGGGCGTGTTCTTTTTTGAAAAATGGACCCATACGCGCTCATACAAAGGCTCGAAACTATTTATTACGGAAATAACCTGTTCGGGTTTTAGACCACCCATCAACGTCCGGTCAAGCGTTTTCGGATTATACCCTTTAAAATCAATGAGTTCATCAAAGGTCTGCGGCGTGCAGACATACCCCGTATGATCGCCCCACGGGGCATAAAGATGCGGGTAGCTGGGTCCGAACAGGCCAAGCGTCGGCACCCCCGCCGCGGCCGCTGCATGCATCAGGCCGGAATCATTCCCAATGTAAAAATCGCACCGTGCAAGGGCCGCCGCAACCTCCCCAGGATTTCCTTTTGCGATCCCATCGATACGCTTGTCTTCGGGGACGCTGTCCAGAACGGGGCGTGCCTGCGCCTCCTCCCCCGGTGCGGCAAACACGGCCACGCGCGCGTTCGGCATCGGCCCATCCCGCCCCGTTAAAAATTCGATGACTTTGATAAAGTTTTCGTTCGGCCATGTCTTGCCGATCCAGTTGGCCGAAGGCCCCACCCCCAAAACCATGCCACCATCCGGTATCAGGGATTTTGCAAAATCTTCCTGCACCGTTGTGAAGAAAAGACGCGGTGCGGGCACGGTATCAAGTTTCATGACGGCGGCAGCCTGCTCCACCTTGTGCAGGCTTTGGTCTATATGACGACCGAAAATATAACGCTTTTTGGCAAAGATCAGACGGGAGACGGCAGAGTTGCGCAAATCCACTACCATATCCCAGCGTGTTCCGACAACCTGTCTCCACAAGGATCGCCAATGCCCGTGATATTTTTGCTTTTTGAGCGGGATGATCTTTTCGACATTCGAAAAGCCTTCGAAAATACTGGCAGGCAGAGGCCCGCAAACCACGCTCACGCGCCCTTCCGGCCATGTGGTGCGCATATAATCCAACAACCCGGTGCTTAAAACCGCATCGCCTAGCCGCGTCGATGTGATAAAGAGTATTTTCATCCCGCCCATTAGACGTATATCCTAGAACCATGTCAAAGCCATTCTATGTCAGCCTGCCGGGCCGCGGCCTGATCCATCTAGAAGGGGAAGATTGCATCCCCTTCCTCGACGCGCTGGTCAGCAACGATGTCACCGCCATTCCGGCGGGAAAATGCGTCTATGCCTGCCTTTTAACGCCGCAGGGAAAATTTCTGCATGATTTTTTTGTCCATACGGGGAACGGATTTTTGTTGCTGGATTGTGAAGGCGGCGCACGGGCGCACGATTTATATGATCGCCTTTTGAAATACCGGCTGCGGGCCAAGGTTAAAATATCCATCGAAGAAAGCCATGCTGTTTACGCCATCCTTTCTTCCTCGCATCCCGGACTTGATCCGGGATCCATGGATCCTGACTTCCGTCAGGATGCAAAAAAAGATCCGCGCCATCCGGACATGGGAAACCGCAGCTTTGAAAAACCGGACAGCGTGGAAGAACGTGCCTTCGCCGAATGGGATGTTCGGCGCATTTCGCTTTGCATTCCCGATGGCAGCCGCGATCTGGAGGTTGAACGCTCCACGCTGGACGAAGGTCATATTGATTCACTGAACGGGATCAACTGGGACAAAGGATGCTACGTGGGACAGGAATTGACAGCCCGCATGAAATATCGCGGCCTTGGCAAAAAACACCTTTATACGGTGACGTTCGCAAACGGTATCGCACCGGAACCTTTTACGGATTTACCCAATGGCGGACAAATGCGATCAAGTTGTGGAGACATCGGACTCGCGCTTTTAAAAGATGGAGAAAATACGTGCCTCTAAAATATGTCTTCTGGGATTCCGACAACACGCTGGTGAAAACCTACGCGCACCATTGGCACAAACACGTCGAAACGCTCAAATCATTGGGCATCCATCTGGGCGCGGAATGGAAAGACCGCATTTATACCAACAACGGTGCGCAAAACTGGGAATGGCTTTCGGCGGATATGGGCCTCAAAATGCCAAAGGAAGATTATCTGGATGCCATCGATGCATGGTACTACGCGCATATTGACCAGATAGAATTGCGCGATGGAATCGAAGACGCCCTTACCCTTTTTGAAAAATCCGGATTGCCGATGGGTGTTGTATCCAATGGCCGCAAGCGTTCCGTGATGGCCGCGCTGGAAGCGAAAAAACTAACCCCCCGCTTCAAATTTATCCTAACGATTGAAGATTATCAGGGACGCAAGCCGGACCCCGCACCCTATCTCGCCGCCAAAACGAAAATGCAACAGATTTATGGCCACGCGATTGATGCGCAAGACTGCCTTGTGATCGAAGACGATCCCAAGGGCGTAGAGGCCGGCGTTGCGGCAGGCATGAATGTGATCGACCGCCCGATTGCGGATCAGGACACGGCGGCCTTTTTGGCCAAATGCGCGACATTCGTTTGATGGCGTAACGTCGCTTGTGCCGCCGCCAGACGGGCAATCGGCACACGGTAAGGCGAACAGGACACATAATCCAGCCCAACCGTTTCAAAAAACGCAATGGAGGCCGGATCGCCGCCATGTTCCCCGCAAATGCCGAGTTTCAAATCCGGTTTTGTTTTGCGCCCATTCGTGGAGGCCAGCTTGACCAACTGCCCCACCCCGTCCTGATCGATCGATACGAACGGATCTTTTTCAAAGACGGCTTTGTCGATATAGCTCGGCAGGAACCGTGCCGCATCGTCACGGCTGAGCCCCAGCGTGGTTTGTGTCAGATCGTTGGTGCCAAAGCTGAAGAACGCGGCCTCATGCGCAATATCTTCGGCCATCAATGCCGCGCGCGGCAATTCGATCATCGTGCCCACGGTGTAGGAAACGGATTTCTTTTTCTCTTCGAAGACGGTCTTTGCGGTTTTGTCGATCACCGTCTTTAGGATTTCCAGCTCTTTCCTTGTCATCACCAGCGGAATCATGATTTCCGGCGCAACATCGCTGTCCAGGGCAGCTTCAAAAATCGCCCGCGCCTGCATCGCATATATCTCGGGATAGGTAATACCGAGACGGCATCCGCGATGACCCAGCATCGGATTGGATTCCGATAACTCTTCCAGACGGCGATGAACGGATTCGATCTCAAACCCCGCCTCCTTCGCAAAATGTTCTATTTCCTTTCCATGCGGCATGAATTCATGCAAAGGCGGGTCAAGCAGACGGATCGTCACGGGCAAGCCCTTCATGATGTCGAACAATTCAGAAAAATCCTTGCGCTGCGCCGGAAGCAATTTATCCAGCGCTTTTTTCCGATCATCCAGTTTCGCGGCAAAAATCATCTCCCGCACATGCTGGATGCGCGCAGGATCGAAAAACATGTGCTCCGTGCGACACAAACCAATCCCTTGCGCCCCGAATTTTCGCGCGACCGTGGCATCGAGCGCGGTTTCCGCATTCGCGCGCACATCCATACGCCTTGCCTTGTCGGCCCAACCCATGATCGTGGCAAAATCGCCCGAAAGTTGTGGTTGAACCGTGGGCACTTTGCCCAGTATCACTTCACCCGTCCCGCCATCGATCGTCAGAATATCACCTGCGGCGATTTCCGTGCCGTTGATGATCATGACCTTCTTTTTGTAATCGATCCCGATGGAACCCGCCCCCGCCACGCAAGGACGCCCCATACCGCGAGCCACAACAGCGGCGTGCGATGTCATTCCGCCGCGGGCAGTTAAAATACCTTTAGCCACGTTCATGCCTCGCAAATCTTCGGGAGAAGTTTCAATACGAACCAGAATGACTGAATCACCTTTTTTCGT
>CAYRDI010000012.1:9728-21143 GCA_964423095.1 uncultured Micavibrio sp. | reverse complement strand
CGGCGGCGTGCATGCCGTGAATATCTTCAGGCGACGTTTCAACGCGGCACAAAATCACTTTATGACCAGCTTTCTTGCGTGCCTCTGCCTCATCGGACGAAAAGACAATCTCCCCGCTCGCGGCACCCGGCGATGCAGGCAACCCTTTGGCGATCACCTGCTTGTGCGCCATCGGGTCCAGCGTCGGGTGCAGCAACTGATCCAGCGCGGCAGGGTCGATCCGTAAAAGGCCTTCTTGTTCGCCAATCAGTTTTTCACGCGCCATATCAACAGCAATCTTCAACGCGGCACCCGCCGTACGTTTGCCAGAACGGGTTTGCAGCATATAGAGTTTTCCCTGCTGCACCGTGAATTCGATGTCCTGCATATCACGATAATGTTTTTCCAATCGCAAACGCACATCGTTCAGTTGTTTGAACACATCCGGCATCACCTCTTCCATGGCGGGAAGTTTGCTGCCCTCTTTTTCCTTGCCCTTGATGGTGAGCGATTGCGGCGTGCGGATACCCGCGACCACATCTTCGCCTTGCGCATTCACCAGATATTCACCGTAAAAATAATTTTCACCCGTCGATGGATCGCGGGTAAAGGCCACACCCGTGGCGCAATCATCACCCATATTGCCGAACACCATGGCCTGCACCGTAACGGCCGTGCCCCATTCTTCGGGAATGTCATGGATTTTCCGGTATGTTACCGCCCGTGCGGATTGCCATGATTTGAACACCGCGCCGACCGCGCCCCAAAGTTGTTCTTTTACGTCCTGCGGAAAATCACGGCCCAGTTCGCGTTTGACCATCGTCTTATAGGCAGTGACAACTTTTTTCCATCCATCGGCAGTAATGGCGGTGTCTTCGGTCACATCAACATCGCGTTTATGTTGTTCCAGAATATCTTCAAAGTCGTGGTGTTCAAGCCCCAGTACGACATTGCCATACATCTGGATGAAACGGCGGTATGAATCCCATGCAAAGCGTTCATCGCCCGATCTTTTGGCCAGTCCTTCGACCGTTTTATCATTCAGGCCGAGATTGAGCACCGTATCCATCATGCCCGGCATCGAAACCCGCGCGCCGGACCGCACAGAGACCAGCAAGGGATTTTTATCGTCCCCGAACGTCACGCCAACATTCTTTTCGATTTTGGCAAGTGACTCCGCCACCTGTTTTTCAAGATCGGCGGGATATTTTTCGCCATGTTTGTAGAAATAGGTGCAGACTTCGGTAGAGATTGTAAATCCCGGCGGAACAGGCAAGCCAAGTGAGGCCATTTCGATCAGGTTCGCCCCCTTCCCACCCAGAAGATTTTTGTCCGCCCCGCCCGTTAATTTTTCATCAGCAGAAAAAGAATATACCCATTGAGTCATTTTGTTACCCCTTTAGCCATGATGACCATAAGAAGATTGCACACGGAACGCAAAAATTACATGGCTGTCCCGCAACCTCCAAAAGTTATTGAATTTTTAAATATTGCTTTGTAAAAACCCATCTGACAAGAAAAAACGGGTGTGTTTATGGATAGAGAAGAACTTTTCGCGGCGGCGCGAAAGGATATTTTGGGCAAGCGCCCCACCGACAGGATTGCATTGATCGGATACAACGTGGCGGAAAGCTATTTCGGCGATATTATCCGCCGTGCGGAATCGGTGTTGCTGGACATGGAAATGCCGACCAGCGATTTGCCGACCTTGCTCGGCAATGCATTCGAATTTTCCGCATACCCGGCGTTGCGTGAACTGCCCGCGCCTTCTCTTGAAGTCCTTGATGCGTGCTGCGAAAGATTCCGAAACCGTTACCACGAACTTCACGAAAAATACGCCCTCAAAGCGGCTTGACCATCATCAGTGATAGATTGTCATCCATGGGATAGGATTGGTGCGCATTCACACCCATCCGGTCATAGGTCACACCGTGACCGTCCGGCACATAGCCAAGGTTTGTATAAAGAATTTGCGCGGGACCGTAATCGGCAGTCAAACCGACACCGATACCGATGGTGTCCTTTCCTTTCGCCCGCGCCACACCTTCGCACCATTTGATCAGGGCGGTGGCGAGCCCCCGCCGCCGGAAGGCGGGCAGAATGTTCAAATCCTGAATTTCGGGAATGCCCAGACGGCTGTAGAGCGCATAACGCGGCGTCCAGTTTAAAAGGCAAAAACCGGCGGGCGTTCCGTTTTCTTCGATCATATAAATGGATGTGCCCTTTTCAAGCGCATATTCGAAATAACCGTCATCATGCTTCCCAAGGCTGTTGTAAAAATCATACAGCATGGGAATATCGCCGACCCTTGCTTCGTGTATATGGATCATAGCCCGTAACGGTTCCAGACCGCCTTTTCTTCCGCCGCATCGACCAGCGATCCTAAATCCAGCTTTGAATCGCCGACAAACGGCAGAAACCGTTCGATCATGGATTTTTTCTCCGGCGAACAATCGATGAATTTAATATCGTCACCGTATTTTTGCTTCATGACACCGCCGACATCGCCGATCCCGTCAATCAAACCGTTTTCCAGCGCCTGTTTTCCTGTCCAGAACGCACCTTCCATCAATTCGGTTTCGCTTCCCCGCAAACGCCCGCCGCGGCTTTCGATCACCCAGTCTTTAAAGGTTTCATGCATATCGGCCTGTAGCGATTTTAACCGCGCGACATCGTTCGCTTTTTCTGCCCTGAACGGGTCCATAAAGGATTTATCGCGGCCCGATGTGTGGATGCGACGTTCCACCTTGTATTCCTTGATCAACTGATCGAACCCGAACCCCGATGAAATAACGCCGATGGAACCGACAATCGATGTTTCCTGCGCATAGATTTCCTGGCCCAGACACGCCAGCCAATAGCCACCCGATGCCGCCACATCCTCGACAAACGCAAAAACAGGCACATCTTTTTCTTCAGACAGGCGTTTGATCATCGCCGAAATCACCGAACATTGCGCGGGCGCACCGCCCGGCGAATTGATGATCAGCGCGACCGCCTTCACCCGTTTCAATTCAAACGCATCGGCAATGGAATCCCGGAATTTTTGAAAATTGATGCCCGCACGGCGCATCATGGATGAATCCGCAATCACGCCGGCCATGCGGATGACGGCAACCTTGTCGGATGGTTCCAGCCATTCACCGATCACGGGCAGTTTTTTGAAAATATCGCCCCAGCGGTCTTTGTTGGTTTTTGCTTCGGTCATTTTTTCCATGATCCTACCTTATCCAATCGCCCCGCCATCCCGCAAGATGGCATCGGCATCCTCCGTATAATTCCCGTTTTCTTCGTGCAATACCATGCCGGCATGAAGGCGCGCGGGCGTTTTCCGGTCTTTAACCGCACGGACAATCACACGCTTTGCCTCCTGCCCCGCTTTGGGGTAGAGCGGGATGATTTCGAAAGCCCCGAATTTCCGGCCCATGGCGAGGATGATTTTATCCACCATGTCCGCGCGGTGGATCATGGTGATCGAACCGCCGGATTTCAGATTCTTGAACCCCGCGTCGATCCAGTCAGCCACCGTCAAATCGGATCCTTCGTGACCCAATGCAATGGCACGTTCTTCGGACGATGACGGGGTATAGGCACCCGCCTCCAGATAGGGAGGATTGCAGATCACATGGTCGAACCTTTCGACCGACCCGAAGTTCCGGATGTCTGCACAAACAAATTCCGCATGGCCTTCGCATCCGTTCAAAACGATGTTTGTGCGGGCGAGATCAATATGGCCTTGCTGGATGTCAACGCCTGTCAAATAAACGCCGGCGACACGCCAGAGCAGGCAAAACCCCGCCCCGCCAACGCCGCACCCCATATCCAGAACCCGTTCTTCGGACACGGCCGGGCAGGCCGCCCCCAAGAACACGGAATCCAGCGAGGTGCGAAAACCGTTTTCCACCTGCAAAAGCCGGACTTTGTGATCCAGAACATGGATTTCAGGGGTGTTTGTCATACAAACCGCTGGACGGCGTCCTTTCGCTGGTCTAATTCAATCCCATGACAGCGTTAAACCCCAAGTCCCGCGAAAAGACAAGCGAAAGCCCGCTCGATACGCTTTCCGCCCTATTATCGGATGATATGAAGGCCGTGAACGCCCAGATTATCGCCCGCATGGACTCCCCCGTCCCCATGATCCCGCAACTGGCGGGATACCTGATCGCGGCCGGGGGAAAACGCATCCGCCCCCTTATGACGCTGGCCGCAACCGCCCTCTATGGCGGGGATATGGTCCGCGCCCACCGTCTGGCCACGGCGGTCGAATTTATCCATAGCGCGACATTGCTGCATGACGATGTGGTGGACGATTCCGACGAACGGCGCGGGCAAAAATCCGCCAATGTCATCTATGGCAACGAAGCCAGCGTTCTGGTCGGTGACTTTTTATTTTCCCGTGCGTTCCAGTTGATGGTCGAAGACGGCAACCTGAATGTGTTGAAGGTTCTTTCGGATGCGTCCGCCATCATCGCGCAAGGCGAAGTCCTGCAGCTTTCCATTCAAGGCAACCTTGAATCCTCCATGGATGAGTATCTGGAAGTGATCAAAGGAAAAACCGCCGCGCTGTTTGCCGCCGCGTGCGAGGTTGGCCCGCTGATCTCGAACACCGATTCCAACGCCGCCAAAATCATGTGCGAATACGGGATGAATCTCGGCATTGCGTTCCAGATTGCCGATGACATTCTGGATTATAGTGCGGATCAGGCAACGCTTGGTAAGGCCGTGGGCGATGATTTCCGCGAAGGAAAGATGACGGCGCCGGTGATTATCGCGCTTGAAAACGCCAATACGGAAGAACGCGCTTTTTGGACCCGCACCTTCGCCGCCCGCGAACAAACGGATTCAGACCTCGTTCGCGCGCAATCCATCTTGAACCGTCATAATGCTCTGGACCAAGGTCTTGCCCTCGCCCGCGATTACGCACAAAAAGCCCGCGAGGCTCTTGCCGAAGCACCGGATTCAGAAATCCGCGCGGCTCTGGATGCCCTTGCCGCCTATACGGTTGACCGGTCTTTTTAAGCCTCTGGACAAAGCCGCCCGTTTTCCCTTATAACACCCCATCCAAGGCTGTCGGGGTATAGCGCAGTCTGGTAGCGCGCTTCGTTCGGGACGAAGAGGCCGGAGGTTCGAATCCTCTTACCCCGACCATTTCTTTCACAAAATATTATGAACTCGAACCTCCTTGTTTTTAAAGAGGCGCGGCCGCGCCGCGCGGGGTTCGAATCCTCTTACCCCGACCATTTTCCTTTATAACGCCGCCGCCTATACGTCTTCACCCTTTACAGAACGCGCACCCTGACCTAAGAGATCTTTATGGGGCGTCAGAACCTGATCAATAAATGGCTTGGCTTTTTGCTCATCCTCGGTCTTGTGACCGCAGTCATTTCGCCTGCCTGTAAATTTATTGCTGGGCAAGACGGGCAGATGGAAATCTGTACCGCCGCCGGAATTATCAAGATCGCCGCGCCAACGGGCGACAACCAAAAATCCCCCGGCCAGAATGATGACATGGCCGCGTGCCCGTTCTGCGTCTTTGCGCACCATGCGGGAACGCAAGCCGTCACGCTGGCGGTTCTTCCCTCCCCGCCGCCACTGCAAAAAGCATTCGAACCATCCGCCCGTGAAAATATTCTTTCGGGTACAATCTCCCTCCCCTATGGTGCGCGCGCACCGCCGCTTTTCTCCTGAAAAAAACAACCTGACTTCATTCAAACGAATTTTTCTTTAGGAGAAAAGCCATGCGTACGCGCACATACCTGATGCAGGCGGCATTTTTATGCGTCCTGCTTATACCCGCACCCGTTCTGGCCCATACGGGCGAAGACGGGGAATGCGATTGTCCCAAAACCACCGCCAGTGCCGCAGGGCACGCCCCGATCGGCGTATCGGGAGACCATATGCACAAAAAAGGCGAATGGATGCTCAGCTACCGCTTTATGCGGATGGGCATGTCCGGCAACCGTGATGGCACGAACAGCCTGAGCGCCGACGAAATCGCCACGACAGTGCCGAACCGTTTCTTTGGCACGGCGGGCCAACCAGCAACCTTACGCGTCATTCCCAAAAGCATGACGATGGATATGCATATGGTCGGTGCGATGTATGCCCCGACGGACTGGCTGACCCTGATGGCCATGGGTTCCTATCTGGACAAGGACATGGAGGCCACCACCTATGCCGGTATGTCGGGAACATCCGTGCTGGGCGACTTCAAAATGAACAGCAAGGGGTGGAGCGATACGAAAATCATGAGCGAATGGCGGCTTTATGATGATGCGGACCACAACCATATCCACATCAATATGGGGGTCAGCCTGCCGACCGGATCGATCAAAAAGACCGATACGATGCTGGCACCCAATGGCATGACACCCACCATGCGTCTGGGGTACGGGATGCAGCTCGGCACCGGCACCTATGACCTGTTGCCAGGCATTACCTATACGGGACATCGCGGCAAATGGGGCTGGGGCGCGCAATATAGCGCACAGCTTCCGCTCGAATCTGAAAACGACGAAGGCTACCGCTGGGATGACAAACACATGGTCACCGCATGGGGCAGTTACGAATGGGCGCAGTGGATCAGCACATCCGCGCGCCTGAGCGGCACGCAACAGGGAAAAATCCACGGCATGGATTCCAACATCATGGGCCCCAACCAGGCGGCAGACCCAGACAATTACGGCGGACGTGAAGTTGATTTTGCAATCGGCGTCAACCTGATCGGCACGCACGGGCTTTTGACCGACCATCGTTTGGGTATGGAGGTCAGCGCGCCTGTTTACCGCGATCTGAACGGTCCGCAACTGGAAAAAGACTGGCGGTTTACCATCGGCTGGCAAAAAGCGTTTTAAGATTAAAAGGGGCCTTCACCGGCCCCTTTTTCTTAGGAAAGAACGGACAAAATCGTCGCGGGCCGCAACGCCAGCATGGTGATTTCCATCTGTTGCCGTGTTTGAAGTGCGAGCAGCTTCGCCCCTTCTTCGTTCTGGTCGGCGACGGTGAGTTCATCCGCCCCTTCTTTCGAAATATTGATCTGGGCGTTCGTTAAAATCTGCCGCGTTTCAATCACGCTCAAATTTGTTGCCACGGTCGCAGCATAACGGCGGAGCGTTTCATGCGCCGCTTTAACCTGTGCCAGCTTTTCTTCCACCAGATCAACGGTGTTGAAGTTCCGCGCAGTAAGCCCCAGCCCCTGATAGGTCGCATCGATCCCTTCCGTTACCAGCTTGCTGGTGCCCGACGGATTGAAATATGTGGTCAGGTCATCACCCGCCAAAAGATTGATCCCGCGATAATGTGCATCTTTCACCAAAAAATCGATCTGGTTCAAAATCGCCTGATAACCCTGTTCATATTTTAAATCGACGCCAAGCGTCTGTTTCGGCCCTTCACGCAGGGTGATGTTACTGAAAACGGCATTTCCAATCGGTGCGGCATCATCGTCATGAATAAAGTTGATATAGGAAAAACTGCCCGTAAAATATGTCCCCACGGGTATTTCATAGTGTTGAACGGCCCCGCCACCGGTGTATTGATATGTTCCCACCGGTGCTGCGAAGCTAATACCGGATGTTTGCGAACCGTTCAGGAAAAACCGGTTTGAATCATTTCCGAAATTCGTATCGTTATCAAACCCGATGGTTGATATTTCCGGCAACAAAGAACTCGAATAATCGAATTCAAGAACCGTGTTCGCCGTAATGGTGTAATTGAATGCTTTTCGTTTCCAGTAATTTCCATCAAATGAAACGGTATTGTTGCCGGTTACAGTGATAAGGGCTGTTCCCATCGTATCCTGCCCGCCGCCCACATACTGCGAGAAATCGGATGGCCCCGCAAAAGTTACATAAGTTTCGTTTGTGGGCGTGGTCGGCCCGTATTCAATTTCTCCCGCATGGAATTTATCGATCACGTCCTGCAAATAGCTTTCCGCCTGATCAAGAATTTTTTGCGCGGCCGAGATCCCGTGATCGGCTTCTTGTATCACGCGGATGCTCTGCCCTATTCCATCCAGAAGACGGGTCAAATCATCCGCACGATTGCGCAACGAACGGGCGATAAAGAAATTGGCGGGATTGTCGATCGCGCTGTTGACGGCATAGCCTGTCGCAAGCCGCAAGGAGGTATCGTCCAGTTGGCTGGCCGTTTTGCGTAACGCCTGGAGCTGCGCGGACTGCGCAGCGTTCAATATGTTTCCTACATTCGTTGCCACCAGAATTCTTCCGTGGTTGAAACGCTTATCCCTGAATTTTCATGGAATAGATTTAACAATTCTTTAACCCATCCGGCTTTTTGCATAGCCCGTCCGCACGGAAGAAATAAATATCCCTTTAAAATCATGCTGTTACACATGACATTGTTGTTGATATTTCATGCGCGGAACGCCCCGGACCGCGAACTCCCGCACAGGTTGTGGGGCAAGACAAAAAAACTCCGCCTTTTCGGGGCGGAGATTCGCTTATAATTTCAACAACGAGGGCTTAATAACCGCTGTAACTTCTCTTGGGCATCTGGTATCCGCCGCCGCCTTCCCACTGACCACGATCCACGGCATCTTTGAAATCACCGGGATGGCGGGGAATGTATCCGTAATTTTCGCCATAATTTTCGCGGCCCGGATAGGTGCGGTATTCGTTTGGTTCCTGATACCCGTTACCGGAAATTCCGTTGGTATTCGGATCGAACGACCGGGCGGCATAAATATCGTATGTCTGGCGTTCCTGCGCCAGAGCAGCCACAGGCAACATCATCAAAGCCACGGCAAAAAACGCTGTTTTACGGACCATCATGCCCTCCCTTTTCTGTCAGAATACGGGGTTATTTAATGCATTTTGTCCTTTGTGTCTATACCCCCATGGGGTATAATGAAGGAATGAGCGATGCCACACACGAAGACCAGCCCTGCCACCATGATGATTTGCCGCGCCTGAACCGTATCGGCGGCCAGATTGCAGGTGTCAAAAAGATGATCGAAGAACATCGCTATTGCCCTGAAATCCTGACCCAGCTCCGCGCCGTGCGGTCGGCCATCAAGGGGTTGGAGGCCAGCATTTTGGAACGCCACCTGTCCCATTGCGTGGCCACGGGACTTTCGGCAAAAGATTCCAAAGAAATCAAAGACAAGATTGACGAGTTGAAAGATTTGTTCCGGAGATACGATGAATAGTTGCTGCCACTGCCCGCCCGAACCTTCGCATGGCGATGAACAGGATCATTGCCATACAAAAAAATCCATCGACTGGATGATGTGGGGATCGGCGATCTTTGTTATCATCCCTTATCTCATGGCTCTTTTGCATCCGGCCTTTATGGACAATTACGCTTGGCTACAGACCTATGTCCATTCCGTGCACATGTTCGTGAACACCACATGGTGGGGCGTTCTGGTGGGAATTTTCTTCCTCGCGCTGTTATCGGGAATCCCGCGCGAATTCGTAATGTCCGCGCTGGGCCACAAACGGAACGCCGGCGGCGTCGCCCGCGCCATGCTGGGCGGAATCCTGCTTGACCTGTGCAGCCACGGCATCCTGATGGTTGGTACAAAAATTTATGAACGCGGCGCAAGCCTCGGACAGGTCATGGCCTTTCTGATCGCCTCCCCATGGAACTCCATTTCCTTGACGTTCATCTTGATCGCCATGGTGGGTTTAAAACTGACTATGCTGTTCCTGATTTTTTCGGCCGTGATCGCCTTTATTTCCGGCCTGATTTTCGATTGGCTGGTGAAACGCGGAACCTTGCCGGACAACCCGAACCGTTTTGAACTGCCCGAAGGTTTCCAATTTATGGCGGAGGCAAAAACGCGCCTCTCAAAGGTTCAATGGAGCCCCGCCCTCTTTAAAAAAATGATTTTGGGCGGCATGAAAGATTCCCAAATGGTGGTGCGCTGGCTTTTGTTCGGGATCGTTCTGGCCTCTGCTTTGCGCGTTTTCTTCACGCCGGAAAGTTTCGCGGGATATTTTGGCCCCACCGCGCTTGGCATGGCGGCAACGGTCTTCTTTGCCACGGTGCTGGAAGTGTGTTCCGAAGGATCAACCCCCATCGCCGCGGATCTGGTCACACGCGCCCACGCACCGGGCAATGCCTTCACATTCCTGATGGCGGGCGTTTCCACCGATTACACGGAAATCATGGTATTAAAAGACACAACGAAGTCATGGAAGATTGCGCTCTTCCTTCCGCTCGTGACGCTGCCGCAAGTCATCTTTTTGGGATGGATTTTAAACCTTTAACGCTTGCGCTTTTTGGTCTTTTTAACTGCATCGCATGGATAATAGTCATAGAGCGCGAGCGATACCGCAGGCGCGGCGATAAAATCCGTATGCTGCGAATTTTTGGCCAGATACACATAAACGATGTCCTGCAACCGGCGCATCGGCACATCGTTTGGCACACACAGATCGATCGCAGGTTGCGTGCCCAGTGATTTTAAAAGTTTGTGGTAATCAATAACACCGGCGATATATGACTGGCATGCCGTATGGCCACCCTTGACCTTTTCGCGCCCCTTCTCATCGCTTTCGCAAAGATCGCGCAAATAATGTCCGGAAAAAAAACCGCTGTTTTGCGATGCCTTTGCGCACGGCGCGAAAAACAACATCCCGGCCATGGCCGGGATCATTGCAAACAGCGCAAGAAAACGCCGCCTATTTTCAGTTTTTCTTGTCATTGCCCAGTTTTAAATTCTGCAACACGGCAAACGGCGAATCCTCGAACTTGTCCGGAACACTCGAATACACCCGATCTTCGCGGTCATCACGGCGATCATCCTTCGGCCGTCCGCCTTTTTTCTTTTTAAAGGATTTTTCGTCATCCTTTTTGCGTTCGCCAAACGGTTTTTTATCCTTGTTCGTAAACGTCTTTTCTTTCTTTTCCGGGCGCGGCGGACGGGCGGCGTCATTCGCCTTCCCCCGTTTCAAACGGAATGTCGCAAGCACCGGTTTTGTTTTCGGTTGCACAGCTTCCGCGGCTGGCGCTTCTACCACCGCCGCGGTCTCTTCGGCTTTTGGTTCTTCGGTCACAGGGGCGGGCGTTTCAACCGCCGCAGCGGTGGCCGTTTCTTCTTTGGCCCTTTCGACGGCGGGGTCATGGATCATCTTGTGGCCCATGGCTTCCAGCACGGCATACAGATCGAGGATATTGCTGCCCAGCCATTCGGCCATTTTATGTTCGGCCTGGAATTTTCCATCCTTCGCGCCGTCATACACCGCGCAAACAACCCGGTCGAGCATATCGACGCGAATGGAACGCGGCCCGTAAACCGGATATCCGATGGCGCGATAATAATCCGCATCCACCTGCTTGTCGGTCACGCTGAACGATACGATCCCGTCCTTTGGCACATCGGCGGGCAAATCCCTGCCGTTCCAGAGGGTCAGCAAAATGGCGCGAAGACGCACGGCAGCGGGTTTGTTCAGTTCGGGCAGGAACACC
>CAYRDI010000012.1:0-9628 GCA_964423095.1 uncultured Micavibrio sp. | reverse complement strand
TCGCCTTTTTTGATCCGGCCAATCGGTTCACCCGGCAACGGGTTGCTCGCATCTTGCTGCCACAAAATTTGGCCATCATCGGCCAGCTTCAATTGTTTGTCTTCGGCTTTTAATATCATTGCCAAACGGTGTCCTATTTCCGGTTTCAAGGCCTGTCGTGCGGCCGTCATAATGGCTTTGAACTCTTCTCTACCCGAAGTCTGATCCGGTTGAAAGCGAAAACCGGAGAGTTGCCCCACTCTCTGGCCTTCCACCACCACCTCGCCGTTGGGCCGGATACCGGCCAGAAGCGGGCTGCCCTCTTCCAGTTTTCCCAGCAAAACCGCGGATCGTTTGTCGACAAACCGCCGGGTTAACGCCTCGTGCAACGCATCCGATAGCTTGTCCTCCATCCGAAGCGTCCGCCCCCGCCAGTGTTCGGGATCGGTAACCCAGTCCGCCCGATGGGTGATATACGTCCATGTCCGGACATGGGAAATCCGGGTCATCAACGTATCCACATCGCCCTCGGTGCTTTCTAGGCGTTTCAGGTGTGCATCCATCCAGTCATCGGGCAAAACCGGCGTATCGGTATCGCGAAGATGCATATAGATTTCCGCGACCAGATCCTGATGGTTTTCGGTCATGGTCTTGCGAAAATCCGGAATCTGGCACACCTCCCATAACTGCCGGACCGCCTCCTCATCCGAAGCCGTCGCCATCACATCATCCCGCATCATCATTTCGGACAACGTGATGTAATCATCCGACGGCCTGCCTTTTTGAAGAACGCTTTTGCCCGAACTTCGTTCCAGCGACCGGAGCAAAAGGATGGGTGATGTATAATCGAGCGTAGCATTGCGCCAATAAACATGTTGCAACGGATCAAATTCATGCCGTTCGATGGCCTCTACCATGTCGGGATCCAGCCCCTTGATGTTGCCCGTGGTGCCAAAGGTGCCGTCTTTTTTATACCGCCCCGCGCGGCCCGCGATCTGCGCCAGTTCCGCGCGGCTGAGCGGACGCACCGTTTCCCCGTCGAACTTGCGCGTGGCGGCCAGCGCGACATGATGAATGTCCATATTCAAACCCATGCCAATCGCATCGGTCGCCACCATAAAATCCACTTCACCCGATTGATACATTTCCACCTGCGCGTTGCGGGTGCGCGGGGATAGTGCGCCCAACACCACCGCCGTCCCGCCGCGCTGGCGGCGGATCAAATCGGCAATTCCATACACATCGTCAATCGAAAACGCCACCACCGCCGTGCGTTTGGCCAGCCGTGTCAGTTTTTTAAATCCCGTATATTCCAGAACCGACAACCGCGGGCGGGTGATAATGTCGATATACGGAACAAGACCGGTCAGGATGGGACGGATCGTTTCCGCCCCCATAAACATCGTTGTTTCGGTGCCGCGCGCGCGGAGCAGCCGGTCGGTAAAAATATGCCCCCTGTCCGGATCGGCACATAACTGGATTTCATCCACGGCCAGAAATTCGAAACTCTGGTCCACCGGCATGGATTCAACCGTGCACAGATAATATTTCGCATTCGGTGGAATAATTTTTTCTTCGCCCGTGACCAGCGCGACATGAGCACGGCCCTTTTGTTCCACCACGCGGTCATAATTTTCACGGGCCAGCAGGCGCAACGGAAACCCGATGCAGCCCGTCTTATGGCTCAACATCTGCTCAATCGCGAAATGCGTCTTGCCCGTGTTGGTCGGGCCAAGGATGGCCGTGACGCGGCTATCCGTCTTGATGGCATGATTTGTAACATCCATCCCCTTGATGTACCGCAACTTCTTGATTTTTCAAACAATGAAGGCCATAAATATGGCACATTTCACCGATAATTCTTGTCGAAACAGGATTAAGGACACCAGACACCATGCGCACCATCGCCCTCTTTCTTGCCCTCTTCTTGTTCACGGCTACCTCCGCCCGCGCGCAAACGGATGATCCCCGCGCAGGCATTTTGAAATCCCAGATCGAAGGGATGATCGAAAACCAGAAAGCCATGGCAGCCCGCAATGGCTGCAAACTCGAAACCACGGGGGATGTTACCGTGGAAAAGGCCAGCGGATATTATGCTTTTACCCTGCCAAACATGACGTATACGGATGCGAAAGGTATTCGTTCGGACATCGGCATGCTTGCATTGAATGCGGTTCCTTCGGGCAACGACACATGGAATGTTTCGATGGCCCTTCCCACACCGATCAACAGCTATGACAAGGGTGGCACACAAACCTTTAAAACCGATTTTGGAACCCAGAAAATTTCCGGTGTCTGGCAGGAAAGGCTTGGCCATTTTACCAGTCTGAATGCATCGTTCGACAATATCCGTATCAATGATCTGGCCAACCAAAGCACGGCAGGCATTTCCACCCTGACCTTCACATCCAGCCTGTCCGGGAACGGCAGCCGTTATTCCGGCAAGGCCCGTGTGGAAGGCCAGAACATTACCAGTTTTCTAGCCGCCAGCGCCTTTCGCGGCGCGCTTCCTAAAATTGTGATGGAAACGGATTTATCCGATACCGCACAAAGCAAGCCATTGACCAAAGAAGACATCAAAAGCCGCGACAGCGCATCGCAACCGGATTTTTACAACGTATTTTCCATGCTGTTCGGGAAACCGGAAAAATTGAATGCCAAAATCACGGGGCTGGATGCGCTCAGCGCGAACCTGCAACAATCCATGATTACGGCACCATCCTCTCAACGCCAAAGCTATCTGCAATCCATTCTGGTGGTCACGGGTTTAAGCGCAATGGGAAATCCTGTGGCCGGCGATACCGCCACAAAACAATATGACGTGACCTTTTCAAAAGACGGCGGGGTTTCCGTCAACGGATCGGATTTGAGCGGCCTCACGGCAAAAAAATCTGCCGCGCGTTAAAGAAGGTAGGATAAAACGCCGTTCAATCGCTGTAACCCCGAACGGGTCGCTTTTAAAACGGTACCATCCCAATCCAAAAGCCCTTCACCCTGAAGGGCTTTTATTTTCGCGGGATCGATGAGGGTGGCAAAAGTATCCGCGCCCTCCTCTTCCAGCCGCGTGACCGGAATGCCTTCTTCAAGGCGCAGTCCCATCATCAAACATTCTGTGAAACGGTCGCGGGGCGACAGGTTTTCAAAATCATGGCCGCCATGGCCGTTTTCTTCCACCCGTTGCAACCACACATCCGGCGCGCGGTGCCCGCGTGTGGCGTTCTTTTTTCCCTGGATTGTAAGACGCCCGTGTGCCCCCGGCCCCACGCCCACATAATCCGTGTATCGCCAATAGGTGAGATTGTGCCGCGATTCCGCACCATCGTGCGCGTGGTTGGAAACTTCATAGGCACGCAATCCCTGCGCGCCCAGAATATCCTGCGTTACCTCGTACAAATCACCGGCCAATTCTTCATCCGGAATTTTGAACTCGCCGCGCTCATGCATCATATAAAATGGGGTGCCCTTTTCGATGGTGAGTTGATAGAGCGATAGATGATCGCGGACGAACGGCAAGGCTTCTTTTAATTCTTCTTCCCAATCCTTCACGCTCTGGTTCGGGCGAGCGTAGATCAAATCGAACGAATACCGGTCAAACACGTCTGCCGCCGTTTCAATCGCCTTTTGCGCCTGCCCCACGTCATGCTGCCGTCCCAAAAAAGATAAATCCGCCGCACGGAAAGATTGTACGCCCATCGACACGCGGTTGATTCCAGCCTGCCGGAACGCCTTGAATTTTCCAATCTCGACCGATGTCGGGTTGGCCTCCAGCGTGATTTCGCAATCATTGGAAATACGCCAGTGTTTTTGAATATCGGCAATCACCTGCGCCGCGGTTTCGGGTTCCATCAATGACGGCGTACCGCCGCCAAAGAAAACGGATGTCACCATCCGGCCTTTTGTTAATTCCGCGTAATAGGAAAGCTCTTTGGAATACGCCCTGCGCCACGCATCATGGTCAATGCTTTGCGCCACATGTGAATTGAAATCGCAATACGGGCATTTGGATGCACAAAACGGCCAATGAACATATATTCCAAATTGCGTGTTGTTCATTGGCCGCTTTATAAAAAATTAGGCTGCTTTGCTTTGTGATTTCAACGTCGCATTCAACGTGATGTCACATTTGTAAAGTTTGGACACAGGGCAACCCGCCTTTGCACCGGCGGCAATTTCATCAAATTGCGCCTGCGTGATGTTCGGAATGACCGCGCCCATCGTCAATTCGGATTTGGTGATCGTAAAACCGCCATTGTCGGGTGCCACCGTCACGGCGCAGGACGTTTCGATTTCATCGGCGGTAAAACCCGCTTTGTTCAAACCGAACGAAAACGCCATGGTAAAGCACCCCGCATGGGCAGCGGCGAGCAATTCTTCGGGGTTTGTGTGGCCACCGTTTTCAAAACGGGAATGGAATTCATACGGCGTTCTTTCCAAAACGGCGCTCTGCGTCGTCAATTCGCCTTTTCCTTCCTTGCTCGTACCTTTCCAGATCGCCTTGGCTGTTCTTGCAATACCACTCATCTTTTTTCTCCTTTGATGTAGGTTACGAATTTTTCAACGGCCCGCGCGCGGTGGGATACGGTATGTTTTTCCGCCGCGCCCATTTCACCGAATGTTTTATCAAATCCATCGGGAACGAACATAGGGTCATAACCGAATCCTTCAACCCCGCGCGGCGGCCAGACCAGCGTGCCGTTCACGCGCCCTTCGAACAGTTCGATCTGCCCGTCGGGATAGGCCAGCGCGAGAACGGATGTAAAAAAGGCGCTGCGATCCTTGGAATCGCCCAGCTTTTCCTGAACCATCCCCATCGCTTTTTGAAAATCGCGCGGATGTCCCGCCCAATCCGCGGAATACACACCGGGTTCACCGCCCAGCGCATTGACCGACAAGCCGGAATCATCAGCCAGACACGCATACCCGCACGTTTGCATGGCGGTCACCGCCTTCATGGTGGCGTTTTCAACAAACGTCTTGCCGTATTCCGGCGGTTCGATCAGGCGCAGATCCCCCGCGCTCTTGATCTCTTCGACCAGCCCACCCAGCAAGGTTTGAAATTCCTTGATCTTTCCTTCGTTGTGCGTGGCAAGGACGAGCGTTTTCATCACAGCCCCAGTGCCGCTTTTTGAATGGCGTCCAGCTCCTTGCATCCCGTGCGCGCAAGATCGAGCAGTTTTAAAAGCTCGTCTTGGCTGAACGGTTCTTTTTCCGCTGTGCCTTGGATTTCGACAATGCCGCCTTTGCCGGTGATCACGAAATTCGCATCCGTATCGGCGGATGAATCTTCGGCGTAATCCAGATCCAGCACGGCGTTCCCTTCATAGATACCGCATGAAATTGCGGCGACGGAATCGATTAACGGCAATTTGGGCAGCGCGCCGATTTTTACAAGATGCTGCATCGCCTGTGCCATCGCGACATAACCGCCGGTGACGGACGCCGTGCGCGTGCCACCATCGGCCTGTATCACATCGCAATCGATTTTGATCTGGCGTTCGCCCAGCCCCGGAAGATCGACCACCGCACGAAGTGCGCGGCCGACGAGCCGCTGAATTTCCTGCGTGCGCCCCGATTGTTTTCCCTTCGCCGCTTCGCGGTCCATGCGCTGATGCGTGGAACGGGGCAGCATCCCGTATTCCGCCGTCACCCATCCTTTGCCCAGCCCCTTCATCCATCCCGGAAGTTTTTCTTCAATCGTGGCCGTGCAAAGAACATGGGTGTTGCCGAATTTGGCAAGGCACGATCCTTCGGCGTGTTTGGAATAACCGGGGATCAATTCGATGGTACGAAGGGAATCGGCACTGCGGCCGGAAGGACGGGTCATAAATTCTTTTTCCATGTAAGCGTTGTGTGACCCGTTGCTTTTACAACGGCAACGCGTTCATGAAAAGCGGTTATGCGGCCTCGGACCTGTTTGCCGCCTTGTCCTGTTCATCCCAGCGAACGGCCAGTTCGTGAATGCCATCCAGAACCCTGACCAGCTCTTCGCCGCGCGCACTGAAGGAATAACTGACCTTGGGCGGAATGGACTGCTCTTGTGTGCGGATCAGGATCCCGGCTTCGACCAGCATTTTCAACCGTTCGGTCAGCATTTTGGCCGAAATGGCGGGCATCTGCTTTTTCAACTGGCCAAAGCGCATTGTCCCGTTATTGCGGATCAGCCAGAGGATATAAGTCGTCCACGGCCCCATCAAAAGCCGTAGTGTTTTGTCCATCGGGCAGCTTTCCTGGTCTTTCTTTGCGTTGGTCATGGTTCCCTCCCGTTCATGGTCACGAAAAAGTGAGTAGTTACAAAAAAGTACCTACTGGTTACGATAAGTAACCAAATCTATATAGACCCACAGGTTACAAAAAGAAACCCCCAAAGACAGACTTACAGGAGAAAATTATGTCTAAAGATACGACAACCGCCGTGGTGTACCATTCCGGCTATGGCCATACCGAAGTGGTCGCCAAGGCCGTGGCGCGCGGCGCGGAAAAACAGGGCAAAGCTGTTTTGGTCAAAATCAGCCCCGAAGGAAAAATAGAGGACAGCGCATGGGACGCCCTTGATTCTGCCGATGCGATTATTTTTGGCGCGCCGACCTATATGGGTTCGGCCTCCGGCCCCTTTAAAATGTTCGCGGATGCCTCGTCCAAGGCGTGGTTTACGCAAAAATGGAAAGACAAGATCGGCGGTGGTTTTACGACCTCTCACTCCATGAGCGGCGATAAACTTTCAACGCTTCAACAAATGACTGTCCTTGCGGCCCAGCACGGAATGATATGGGTTTCGCTCGGCATCCCCCCGCTCGACCAGACGGGCGATGCACACCAGCGCGATGTCGCAGGGTTGAACCGTGTGGGTAGTTCTCTGGGTGCCATGGCGCAAACAGAAAACGTCCCAGCCGAACAAAGCCCGCCATCGGGTGACGTTAAAACCGCCGAACTCTATGGCGAACGCGTGGCCGGCATTGCAAAAAAGCTGAAAGCCGCCTAAAAAACTACGGTGAAAACCGTTGTTTCCTATACCACGCTTGATGCGCGGGCCCGCGATATTTTCCGCCATATTGTCGAATCCTATATGGCGCATGGGGATCCGGTGGGCTCGCGCACGCTTTCGCGCAATTTTGATCTTTCCCCCGCCACCATCCGCAATGTGATGGCCGATCTGGAAGACCTCGGTCTGCTCGAATCTCCCCATGTTTCGGCGGGACGGATGCCCACGACTCTGGGACTCCGCTATTTCATCGACGGCATTTTGGAAAAAGGCGCGCTGTCCGAAACCGACCGCCGCGCCCTCGAAGGCCAGTACCACGAAAGCGATTCCATTCCCGATATGCTGGAACAGGCCAGCCGGATTCTTTCGGGCCTATCAAGCAGCGCGGGCCTTGTGGTCGCGCCAAAGGCGGATAAATCCATCCGCCATATCGAATTCGTTTCGCTCAACCCCGGCCGTGCGCTTGTCATCATCGTCCCCGAGGACGGCATGGTAGAAAACCGGATTATGCAAGTGCCATCAGGGATTACGCCGGATATTTTAAAGCAGGCCAGCAACTTTCTTTCCGAACGGCTCTACGGGAAAACTTTTGGCGAAATGCGCTCCAGCATCACGCAAGAAATTTCTATGCGGCGCGGGGAGTTAGGCGACCTTATGACGAAAATTGTCGAAGAAGGTCTGGCCACAAAAACCGATTCCGGCACCCTGATCGTCCGCGGCACCGCCAACCTGCTCGACCAGAACAACATCCAAGATCTGGATCGCGTGCGCCTGCTGATGGAACAGCTCGAAGCCAAAGAGACGGTTTCCAAATTGCTGGACGAGGCCGGTCAGGCCGATGGGGTCAAAATCTATATCGGGGCGGAAAATCCCATCTTCCACGGTCACTCCCTCATCATGACCCCCTATGCCAATGGCGCGGGCAATTTTGTGGGGGCCATCGGCGTGATAGGACCCACCCGTTTGGATTATGCAAAAATAATCCCGTCGGTCAGCTATCTGGCCGAAATGATGGCCCGCAATATCCGCAAGATTTCCCAAGGATAAGCCTTTGGTGGAAATTGCCCTTTCCCTCTCTTCTCTGTATTCTGGGGCGACAAACGGAGTGATGACCTTGACAAAAAGATTATTGATTTTCGCGCTGCTCGCCCTGATGCCCTGCGTTTCTGCCCACGCGCAAGACGAAGGCGGATCGGAATCGCAACTTTACGATCCCACCTTCACCGGCTCCGGCGGCAGCAAAGCCGCCGAACAGATCAAGGCAATGCAAAAAGAAAGCATGGCCGACAAGGGATTCATCACACCGCAATCCGTTCATGTTTCACTGGTCCACTACCCCTACATGGATGACAACCAGTTCGGAATCCAGATGGCCGTGCCGGATGTGGTCAGCGGTTGTTACAAAATCACGCCGCTTGGTTACGAAGCAAAATTTGTTGAACCGTTTTTTCTGGACATCGAGGTTAAAAAATACCGCCGTGTTGCCCCCGAAGGCGCGCCCGGCCGCACAACATGCGACCAGAAAAACCAGATGTCCACCGCATTGATGGTGCTCGATAAAGAAGACCTGATCAAACGCGGCACGCAGGAAATTCGTTTTTCCAGCGAAATAGCCCGCGATACCTATAAAATCATGATCGATGACTCACAAGTCACACTCATCCCCAAAAGCATGATGATGTTCAAGGCGCAAAACATGACCGGCCCTTTGAAAGACAGGCTCGTCTATTCTTTTGCGTCCGATAAAATGGTCGCCCTGCACGTTCCGATGGCCGAACCCGGTGAAGATGTCGGCGAACAGGTTACGGCTTTTGCCAAACTCCGCGCACTCAAACCCGCCTCCGAAGACGGAAATGCCGTCATGACTGGAAATGGCACGGCAACGTATTATTTCTATGACGAAGGCGGCCATATCCGGGACAAAATCGGTGAAAACGGGTATGCCGAACTGGGCAAAATTCAGGTCAACCGCCCCTATGACGGCCCGGAAGGGCGCACGGAAATTCCGGTGGAATTGAGTGTGTTCGTCACGCGCCCCGGAACGCAACTTTAATAAACAGACGATCGGTAAAGTAAAATGATGAACGAACCGGAACAAACGCCGGAAGAAACACAAGAACCATTGGCCGAAAATGCCGGTGATGCCCCCGCCCCTGATCATCAGCCTGCGGATATTGCGGCCGTGCGGATTGCCGCACTGGAAAAAGAAGTCGCAGAATGGAAAGAAAAAATGATGCGCGCGCTGGCGGATGCGGAAAACACGCGACGCCGCGCGGTGAAGGACCGTGAGGATGCGGGCAAATACGCCATCACATCCTTTGCCAAAGACCTGCTCGATTTTTCCGATAACTTCCACCGCGCCCTTGCCGCCATTCCGGGCGAATTGCACAACGACGAACGCATTGCGCCCATCATCACCGGTCTGGAATCCATGGATGCCAACCTGCTCAAGACCTTTGAAAAGCACGGCATTAAAAAGATCGAACCGCTCGATGAAACCTTCAACCCGAACTTCCACGAAGTGATGTTTGAAGCCCCGATCCCCGGCAAACCCGCCGGCATCGTGATTCAGGTGGTGGAAGCCGGATACGTCATCGCCGACCGCCTGCTCCGCGCGGCCAAGGTCGGCATTTCCAAGGGTGCCGCAGGCACCGACCATCAGGTGGATAA
>CAYRDI010000011.1:0-50607 GCA_964423095.1 uncultured Micavibrio sp. | reverse complement strand
GCATTACCGAAAAACTGGATTACATTGCGGGGCTGGGTGTCGATGCGGTCTGGATATCGCCGTTCCTGAAGTCCCCGATGAAGGATTTCGGGTACGATGTGTCCGATTACAGGGATGTCGATCCGTTGTTCGGGACGCTGGAAGATTTTCGTGCCTTGCTGGACAAGGCCCATCGTTTAAACCTGAAAATCATCATGGACATGGTGTTCAGCCATACATCCGATCAACATCCGTGGTTCATTGAAAGTCATCAGAGCCGCGATAACCCCAAAGCCGATTGGTATGTCTGGGCCGATCCCAAAGAAGACGGTACGCCGCCCAACAATTGGGTATCCGTGTTCGGCGGGTCAAGCTGGCAGTATGATAGCTGGCGCGGGCAATATTACCTTCACAATTTCCTGACATCCCAGCCGGATTTGAACGTCCACAATGCGGATGTGCAAAAAGAAATTCTGGACACGATGAAATTCTGGCTGGGGTTCGGGATTGACGGTTTCCGGCTGGATGCGATCAATTTTTCCATGCATGACCGATCCTTGAAAGACAATCCCGCAAGGCCGATTGTCGATGGCGCGAAGGCCACGCAGCTCGATTTTCCCGACCCGTATTCCATGCAATGGCACAAATACGATAAATCGCAGCCGGAGATGTTGCCTTTTTTGGAGCGGATGCGGGCGTTGGTGGATCAATACCCGGGTACAATGCTGCTGGGTGAGGTGGGGGATGATGACGAGGTCGGTTGCGCGATTGAATATTCATCGCCGGGACGGCTTCATACCTGTTACAATTTTTCGTTGATCGGCGCGAAGCCGAAGTCGGCGGAAGGTATCCGTAACGCCGTTCAGACGTATCAGAGCCGTGCGCAGGGCAAGGCGTGGCCCAGCTGGGCTTTTTCCAACCACGATGTGGTGCGGGCGGTGAGCCGCTGGAGCGAACCCTATGGCCATGATCCGCGCGTGGCAAAGTTATTGATCGCCATGACGGGTTGTTTGCGTGGATCGGCGTTTTTATATCAGGGGGAAGAATTAGGCCTTCCTGAAACGCGTGTGGAATTTGCGGATATTCAAGACCCGTGGGGAAAATATCTGTACCCCAAATGGCAGGGGCGCGATGGGTGCCGTACGCCCATGCCGTGGCTGGCCGATGCGCCAGATTTCGGGTTTTCGAATGGCAAATCCCGTTCGTGGTTACCCGTGAATGATGGTTATGCGCGGTTGGCAGCAGACCGGCAGCAGACGGATTCGCATTCGACCTTAAACTTCACGCGCGCCTTTCTGGCCTGGCGGCGGACGGTTCCCGCCCTGATCGACGGGGATCTGGAATTCATCGAAACCGAGACGGAGCAGGTTTTGGGGTTCAGGAGGGCCAAAGGCGATCAGATTGTATATGCGTTTTTCAATACGCAGGACAGTCCATGCCGTTTGCAGATGAATGGGCTGAGCGGCGTTTCCGCATTCCAGTGGGAGGGCCAAAGTGCAACCGTACAGGGCGAGGCCGTAGAATTATCATCCTTTGGTTTTTTCATAAAATGACACTCATGGCACCGTTTCCGGGCCTGTAAATCCGGGTGTAATATCCTGAAATTACGGGCATATGACACTTTACTTGGATTGAGTCGGGGGGTATGTATAACGCCATGGCTTCGAACGAATTTCTTCTCAATTACCTGCCGATTATTGTTTTTATCGGAATAGCTTCCGTGGTTTCGCTCGCGGCGGTGGTTTTGTCCCTTGTCGTGGCAAAGCAAAAGCCCGATCCGGACAAGCTGTCCGCCTATGAATGCGGGTTCGATGCGTTCGATGATGCGCGCCACAAATTCGATGTGCGCTATTATCTGGTCGCCATCCTGTTCATTATTTTTGATCTTGAGGTCGCGTTCCTGTTCCCGTGGGCGGTGACGCTCGGCAAGATCGGGATGTTCGGGTTCTGGTCGATGGTGGTGTTCCTTGGCGTTTTGACCGTCGGGTTCATTTATGAATGGAAAAAAGGCGCGCTGGACTGGGAGTAGCATTCAATGTCGCACGATAGAAAAGTCATCATCGCGCCCGAAGCGCCGTTTGTTACAAATGTGCCGATGCCGCCGGCATCGCAGCAGGATGTTGTTCCCGCCGCGATTTCAAAGCATCTGGAAGAAAAAGGTTTCTTGCTGACGCAGGCCGACAAGTTGTTTGATTGGGCGCGCACGGGTTCCATGTGGCCGATGACGTTCGGGCTCGCCTGTTGTGCTGTCGAAATGATCCATTCGTATATGTCTCGTTACGACCTCGATCGCTTCGGGATGATTCCGCGCCCGTCGCCCCGTCAATCCGATGTGATGATCGTGGCGGGAACGCTCACCAACAAAATGGCCCCCGCGTTGCGCAAGGTGTATGACCAAATGCCGGAACCGCGTTGGGTCATTTCCATGGGTTCCTGCGCCAATGGCGGCGGGTATTACCATTATTCCTATTCCGTTGTGCGCGGATGCGACCGCATTGTGCCCGTGGATATTTACGTCCCCGGATGTCCGCCCACGGCCGAGGCTTTGGTCTATGGCCTCTTGCAACTCCAGAAAAAAATCCAGCGCGAAGATACGCGTATTGCGAGGTAGTGATGGAAGCAGGCGAAAAACTTTTGGCCATTGCCAATCAGATTCAAGAAAAGCTGGCCGCGCATATTGAAACAGCGGAATTCCAAAAAGACGAATTTTGCGTGGTTGTTAAGTTGGCGTCGATTGTTCCGTTTATGACGGCACTGCGCGATGATTACGGTTTTGCGCAGCTTGTCGATGTTTGCGGGGCGGATTATCCGGAGCGCGCGCCGCGGTTCGATGTTGTTTACAACCTGCTCAGCCTTAAAGACAATGTGCGTATGCGCGTAAAGGTGCAAACGGATGAATCAAAGCCCGTGGATACCGTGTCCGGTGTTTATAAATCCGCGATCTGGTTCGAACGCGAAACGTGGGATTTGTACGGGATTTATTTTGCGGGGCATCCTGATCTTCGCCGTATCCTCACTGATTACGGGTTTGAAGGACATCCTTTGCGCAAAGACTTCCCGCTGACGGGCTATGTCGAGCTGCGTTATGATGAAGAGCAACGCCGCGTGGTGTATGAACCCGTGAAATTGCAGCAGGATTTCCGCCGGTTCGATTTTGAATCGCCGTGGGAAGGTATGACCGATGTGCAATTGCCCGGTGATGAAAAAGCCTGCATTCCGCTCGGTTGGGAACCTGTGAAAAAAGCGGTTGGTGCGGGGGAGAAAAAATAATGAACAATGTTGCCGCAAAACAAGACGAACTAACCGAAGTCGCGCTGGAAACCCAGATCAAGCCGTACACGATGAATTTTGGTCCGCAGCACCCGGCAGCGCACGGCGTTCTTCGCCTTGTGCTGGAGATGGAGGGCGAGGTTGTGGAACGCGCCGATCCGCACGTTGGGCTGCTCCACCGCGGGACGGAAAAACTGATCGAATATAAAACCTATACGCAGGCGACGCCGTATTTCGACCGTCTGGATTATGTGGCCCCGATGAATCAGGAGCACGCCTTCGCCTTGGGCGTGGAAAAACTGCTCGGCATCACGGTGCCGGAACGCGGACAATATATCCGCGTGCTGTTCTGCGAACTGGGCCGCATTCTCAACCACATTTTGAACATCACGACCTTTGCTTTGGACGTCGGTGCGATCACGCCCGCCCTGTGGGGATTTGAAGAGCGTGAAAAGGGAATGGAGTTTTACGACCGTGTGTGCGGTGCACGGCTTCATGCCAACTATTTCCGCCCCGGTGGTGTATCCATGGATATGCCCGCCGGACTGGCCGAAGATATGTGGGAATGGTGCGAACAATTCCCCAAATTCCTGACCGACCTCGACAATCTTTTGACGAACAACCGGATTTTCAAACAGCGCACCGTCGATATCGGTGTGGCCAGTGCGGAAGAGGCGCTCAACTGGGGCTTTTCGGGGCCGATGCTTCGCGGTTCCGGAATCGCATGGGATTTGCGCAAATCGCAACCTTATGACGTTTACGCCAAAATGGATTTTGATGTTCCGGTCGGTAAAACGGGGGATTGTTATGCCCGTTATCTGATCCGCATGGCGGAAATGACGGAATCGCTCAAGATCATGAAGCAGTGTTTGAACGAACTTCCCGATGGCCCTGTCCGCACCAACGATTACAAAGTGGCCCCGCCGCCGCGCGCGGAGATGAAGTCGTCCATGGAGGCACTCATCCACCATTTCAAACTTTATACCGAGGGGTATCACGTACCCGCGGGAGAAACCTACACGGCGGTCGAAGCGCCGAAGGGTGAGTTCGGCGTGTATCTGGTGTCCGATGGATCGAACAAGCCGTACCGCTGCCATATCAAGGCTCCGGGCTTTGCGCACCTCGCCGCGCTCGATCTGATCAGCCGCGGCCATATGCTGGCCGACGTGGTATCGAATATCGGGTCTATGGATATTGTGTTCGGGGAGATTGACCGGTGAAGAAAAAGTTAGATTTAAATGCCGATTACCAACCGAAGGAGTTTGCGTTTCGCGAGCCCAAAAAGGTTGAGGAAATTTTTGGCAGGTATCCGGCGGGGCGGCAACAATCCGCGATTATGCCGCTGCTTGATCTGGCGCAACGTCAGGTCGGTGAAGACGGTGCGAAAGCGAACCCGCCCTATGGTGGATGGATTCCCCGCGCCGCGATGGATGAAATTGCGCGTATCGTCGATGTGCCGCCGATGAAGGTTTACGAGGTCGCGACATTCTATTCCATGTACAACCTTGCGCCAGTCGGGAAATACCTTTTGCAAATGTGTACGACCACGCCGTGCTGGCTGTGTGGTTCGGCGAAGGTGGTCGAGGCGTGTGAAAAGAACCTTGGCATTCATGTTGGGGAAAGCACGAAAGATGGATTGTTCACGATGATGGAAGTGGAATGCCTTGGCGCGTGTGCCAATGCGCCGATGATCCAGATCAATGATGATTTTTATGAAGATTTAACGCCCGAAAGCATGACGGAAATTCTGGAATCCTTGAAAAAAGGAAAAATGCCGCCAGCGGGGCCGCAGGTGAAACGTCAGAAAGCCGCACCGGTCGGTGGCGCGACAACGCTGAAGAAGGCGGGTTGATATGTTGGAAGACAAAGACAGGATTTTCACCAATCTGTACGGGTTTGAAGATGCGGGCCTGAAAGGCGCGATGGCGCGCGGTGATTGGGACAACACCAAAGACATTTTGGCCAAGGGTCGCGATTGGATCATCGACGAGATGAAGAAATCCGGCCTGCGCGGTCGCGGCGGTGCGGGATTTCCGACGGGTATGAAATGGTCGTTCATGCCCAAGGAATTGAAAGACAAGCCACACTATCTGGTCGTCAATGCCGATGAATCCGAACCCGGCACCTGCAAAGACCGCGAGATTATGCGCCACGATCCGCACAAGTTGATCGAAGGATGCCTGATCGCCGGTTTCGCCATGCAGGCACACCATGCGTTCATCTATATTCGCGGTGAATTTTTTGATGAGGGGTCGGCGGTTGTGAAGGCAATCGAAGAGGCCCGTGCGGCAGGTCTGCTTGGTAAAAACGCGGCGGGTTCCGGTTGGGAATTCGATATTACGCTGCATCGCGGCGGCGGCGCGTATATCTGCGGCGAAGAAACGGCGTTGCTGGAATCACTCGAAGGAAAAAAGGGGCAGCCGCGGAACAAGCCGCCCTTTCCGGCCGCGGCAGGATTGTATTCCGCGCCGACCACCATCAACAACGTGGAATCCATTGCCGTGGTGCCAACCATTTTGCGCCGTGGCGCGGGCTGGTTCGCGGGTCTTGGTAAGGATGAAAAGAACACGGGAACAAAGCTGTTCTGTTTGCTCGGCCATATTGGCACGCCTTGTGTAGTGGAAGAAGAGATGGGCATTCCGCTCCGTGATCTTCTTGAAAAACACGGTGGCGGCGTACGCGGCGGTTGGGACAATCTGCTCGGCGTCATTCCGGGCGGTGCTTCGACCCCCGTTATCCCTAAGGATGTATGCGATACCGTGTTGATGGATTTTGATTCCTTGCGTGCTGTGCAATCAGGACTCGGAACGGCGGGTGTGATCGTCATGGATAAATCCACCGACATCGTTTACGCCATCGCACGTCTGGCGCAGTTTTATATGCATGAATCCTGCGGCCAGTGTACGCCGTGCCGCGAAGGCACAGGCTGGTTGTGGCGCGTTATGACCCGCATGGTCAAAGGGCAGGCGACGATCGAAGAGATTGATATGCTGTACGATGTGACCAAGGAAATCGAAGGGCATACCATCTGCGCGCTCGGCGATGCGGCGGCCTGGCCGATTCAGGGTTTGATCCGCCATTTCCGTCCGGAAATGGAACGCCGGATCATTGAATACCGCAAGGTTGCGAAGGCGGCTTAATAATGTCTTACGACGATGATGAAGACGACGACGTTGTTGTAAAAGATTCAAACGGGAATGTTTTGAACAACGGGGATTCCGTGACCGTGATCAAGGATTTGCCGGTGAAGGGAACGTCCGTGACCATCAAGCGCGGGACGTTGATCAAAAACATCCGTCTGACCAACAATCCCGAACAGATTGAATGCAACGCGGACAAGGTCAAGGGTCTTGTCCTGAAAACCTGTTTCCTGAAAAAAGCCTAAACCGTCACTTCTTTTTGTTTCAAGACAAGGCTGCCGATCACCATGCCGATGACGGCGGCGACGAAGCCGGCGAGTTGCGGCGGGCAAACGCCTTCACCTTCGGGGGAGATAAACTCCATCGGGATCCAGACGAGCAAGCCGAGCGTGATAGAGGTCAATGCGCCCGCTTCATTCGCGCGCTTCCAGAACAGACCGGCAAAGAGCGGCACGATGGCCCCGACCAATGTGATCTTGTAGGCGTTTTCGACCATTTCGAAGATAGAGAGATCGCTGTTCCAGGCGACGATCAAAACGATCGCCGCAAAGCACAGGACACATATCCGGATCAGCTTCAGGAAGTGTTTGTCATCCATATTGGGCAGAAATTCCCGCGCAATGTTTTCGGCAAAGGTCACGGATGGCGCGAGCAATGTACCCGATGCCGTGGACATGATCGCGGAAAGCACCGCGCCAAAGAAAACGATTTGAACCCAGAGCGGCGTGTGTTCAAGGATGAGCGATGGCAGGATGATTTGGGAATCGTTTTCCAGTTGCGCCTGCACCACGTCCGGTTGAATAACAAAGGCGGAATAGGCCAGATACATCGGGATAAAGGCGATGATGAAATAAAGAACGCCGCCCGTGATGGTGCCGTATTTTGCATTGCGTTCGCTTTTTGCGGACATCACGCGTTGGAAAACGTCCTGTTGCGGAATAGATCCAAAGCCCATGGTGATCCATGCCGCGATAAAGGCAAGGACGGAGGGGATCGTGAGATCGGGAAAGAAGTTATCGAACTTTCCGGCGTCGGCAGCGGCACCGATGACTTTGTCCGCACCGCCTGCGGTATCCGTGATAAAGAAGGTGATTGCAATAAGACCTGCGACAATCATCACCATCTGGATCAGGTCTGTGAGCGCGACGGACCACATTCCGCCAAAGATTGTGTAAACGACAACGATGACAAGGCCGAGGATCATGCCGTATTCCTGTGATATCGCATCATGGGTCAGGAGATTGAAAACAAGGCCGAGCGCCGAAATTTGCGCCGCCACCCACCCCAGATAGGAAATGCAGATAAAGAGCGAGACGATGATTTCGACTTTCTTGCCGTAGGTGCGTTTGTAAAAATCACCGATAGTCAGAAGTTTCATACGGTACAACGGCACGGCGAAAATCAAACCGACCAAAATCAGACACATGGATGCGCCGAACGGATCGGCGACAATCCCGCCCATGCCTTCTTCGATAAAGGTGGCGGGAATACCAAGAACGGTTTCAGACCCAAACCATGTGGCAAAGACGGTTGCGATGGTCATATAAAGCGGAAGGTGGCGGCCCGCGACGACATAATCCGTGGAGTTATGCACGCGCCTGGCGGCATAAAGGCCGATGCAGATGGAAATCAACATATAAAAGAAGACAAAACCGATCAGCATGACCTACAGGGCCTCCCGCCCGTAACAAAGGTCAGGCCCGCTTTTTCTGGGCCTGTATGCCGAAATATTGTGCCGCGTTTTGGAAAATTTGCAAGCCGTCCGATGTTTCCTGGAGGGGGGAGCCGCTCCGACGGGCTTTGTCTTTAAGATTGGCGTAGTCATCCCGTTGCCAGGTGAACATGCCCCGTTCCGGGTGGGGCATCAGGGCAAGGACACGGCCGGTTGGGTCTGTGATCCCCGCGATGTCATCCATGGCCCCGTTCGGGTTGAAGGGAAATTGCCCGCCCGCCAGCGCGCCATCCGGTTTTACGAAGCGCAGCGCGACCTGTTTCATGTCATTAAGGGTTTTTAAGGTCGCGCCATCCATCATAAAACGGCCTTCGCCATGCGCGACCGGAATATGCATTTTCGTGCCCTTGGTCAACCACGGGGAATTCGTTTCCTGAACCGCGACATCGACGAAGCGACATTGGTAACGAGCGGTGAGGTTGTGGGTGACGGCGACAAACCGTTCCCCGTATTTTTTATCAATGGCGGGGGCGAGGCCGAGATTGGCAACGATCTGGCACCCGTTACAGATGCCGAGCGTCAGCGTATCGCGCGCCACGAATTTTTGGAGATGATCCCACAACGTCAGGCGCATTTTTTGGGCAAACGCGTTGCCGGAACCTGTATCGTCGCCATAGGAAAAACCGCCGGGGATGCAGAGTGCCTGCACATCGTTCAATTCCCCCGGATTTTCAATCAGGTCGTTGACGTGACGGATTTGCGATTCAAAGCCGGCCTGTTCAAAGGCAAAGGATGTTTCTTCTTCGGAGTTGATGCCGTATCCGGTGAGGACAAGTGATTTTGCGGTCATGACTTAGAATCCTCTCAACGGTTTTTTGTAGGCTTCTTCCATGGCGGAAATGTCAATCTTCATGCCATCAATCGAAAGGACGGAGTCTTTCGTGACCGTGCCGAGGAAATGCGCATCATCCCCGAACAGGAATTCGAAATCCTGTTTGTTTTTTGGATCGATCGTCACAACCACACGCCCCGTGCTTTCCGAGAAAAGGTATTTGTCGAGAGGAAGTGTGGACAGCAGACGCAAATCCATACCCAGACCGCTGGCGATACATTTTTTGGCCAGCGTCACACCCAAACCTCCCAGTGTGACGGGCAGGGCCGACGCGATCCAGTGGTGCGTGTTGGCCTTTGACAACGCTTTGTATTTCGCAAGGTTGCCTTTGCCGTGCGTTTCGGGGACGTTGTGGCCGGTTTTCCCGTGCATGGCATAATATTCGGACGCGCCGAGTTCATCCCGCGTTTCGCCGATCACATATACGAGATCGCCCGCGGCCTTTGGATCCAGCGATACGGCCTGATCGACGTTTTCCATGACGCCGATCCCGGAGACGAGGAGCGTGGGCGGGATGGAGATTTTCACCGGCTTGTCATCGGCATCATAGCCTTTGAAATCGTTGAACATCGAATCCTTGCCGGAGATAAACGGCGTTTGATAAAGCACCGCGAGGTCATAGATGGCTTCGCAGGCGCGTTTCAGTTGGCCCAGACGTTCCGGGTCTTCGGAAGAGCACCAGCAAAAATTATCGAGGATCGCGAGATGGTCGATCGGACAGCCGGCCGCAACGGCATTGCGTACGGCGATGTCGAGAGAGGCCGCCGCCATATGATATGTGTCGATGTCGGAATAGCGGGGGGCAAGGCCTTGCGAAAGAACCACGCCGCGCGGGCTGGACAGCACGGGGCGCGAAACGGAGCTTTCGGCAAAGACGCGGCCCTTGCCCTGAAGCGGGCCGAGGACGGCGGAGCCCTGCACATTATGATCGTATTGTGTCGCCACGAATTCTTTCGAACAGATATTCAGGCGCGAGAGCATATCCAAAATTGTCTGTCCGTAATCTTTTGGCGCGGACAAATTCGGTTCGTTTTCACCACCGCGGGAAAAGGAGGTCACCAGCGGCGTTTCCGGAACGCCGTCATGGAGGAAATCCATATCGACATCCATGATAATTTCGCCCTTCCACGTCACGCAGGCCTTGCCGCTGTTGGTGAAGGTGCCGATGACCCAGCTTTCGGAGCCGCGTTTTTCAAGAAGCGTTTGCAGTTTTTCAATGTTTTTTGGCGGTACGGCGAGCGTCATCCGTTCCTGAGATTCACTGATCCAGATTTCCCACGGCTGCATCCCCGGATATTTTAAGGGGACCTTGCCGAGGTCCACGTCAAACCCGCCCGTATCTTGTCCCATTTCACCGACGGAAGAAGAGAGGCCGCCCGCGCCGTTATCCGTGATGGCGGAGTAAAGCCCCAGATCGCGGATGTCCTTGATAATGGCATCGGAGAATTTCTTTTGCGTGATGGGGTCGCCGATTTGCACGGCGGTGGCGGGCGAACCTTCGTCCAGAGCGACCGAAGAGAAGGTCGCGCCGTGGATACCATCGCGCCCGACCTTTCCGCCAACCATGACGATCAGGTCGCCGACCTGCGCGCGTTTTTCATGCCCCGGTTTGCCGTTGATGTTGCGCGGGATCAGGCCGACCGTGCCGGCGAAGACCAGCGGTTTTCCCGCATAACGGTCATCGAAGTACAAAAATCCTTGCGGGGTTGGTATGCCCGAACAATTCCCGCCATGGTTTACGCCGTGAATGACGCCCTTCATGATGGTTTCCGGGGCGAGCATTTTGTTCTGCTTTCCCTTACCGCGGTAATAGTCCGGTTTGGAATTTGGGTCGGCCAGGCAGAATCCGTAGCGGTTCAAAACCGGTTTTGCACCCTGACCAAAGCCGAGGCAGTCACGGTTCACACCGACGATCCCCGTAATCGCACCGCCGAACGGATCAAGCGCGCTTGGGGAGTTATGCGTTTCAACCTTGTCCGTGATCAACCAGTCGCTATCAAATGTAATCGCGCCAGAATTATCCTTGAACACCGAAACACAGATGTCATCTTTGCCCCGTGCTGCACGGATTTCCTGCGTGGCGCGTTTGATATAGTGTTTGTAAAGCCCGTCTTTGACGTCATCGATGGGGGAGGCGAAGATGGTGTGTTTGCAATGTTCCGACCATGATTGGGCCAGCATTTCCAGTTCGATGTCCTTGGCGGGGCGGCCCAGTTTTTTGAAATAGGCCTGCACCGCCTTCATGTATAGAAGCGACATACCCAGCGGCCCGCGGCGTGTGCCATCCGCGTTTTTGATCCCGTCCTTGCCGATGGCGGCAAGGTCATCGTCGGATATGTTCAGGTCAACATCGTCAACGGCGATCCCCTTGTTGTCGAGCTTGACCTTTGGCACCACGGTGTCCATGCCGCCGTCTTTTTCATAGGCACTTGCATTCTTGATGTCCGCGCGTTGGATCAGCGGGTTGTGGAGTGAGGCGGAGATTTTCCGGACGTCTTCTTCTTTCAGGTCGCCTTTGAGGAAAATGATTTGCGAGGAATAGACGGGTTGGTTGTCGTTCAGCGTCAAATGCGCCAGTTCAGAGACCGTATGGCCGATATTGTCCGTAACGCCCGGCAGGTAACCGATTTCCACGGCCCAGTCGAAATCACCTTCTTCGCCGCGGGGCAGCAGTTTTTGCGTTACAGGATTGACGAAGGATTTCGATAAGGCCAGCAGGTTTGCGGATTGATCAATATCGTTTTCGATGGTGTACACATCGACGATTTTGGCGGAAATTTTCTTGCCCGTTTTGGCGAGGGCAGATTCGAGGACTTTGGCCCGTCCGTCTTCGGCTGTCGTGATGACTTCTATACGCTGCGGCATAGGGAGGTTTTAACGATACACCCCGCCAAATTCCAGCAAAAAACCAATCATTTCCACGGTTCCATGGCGGCATAGAGCATGATGCCCGTGGCAATGGCCAGATTGAGGGAATCCGCCCGCCCGTTCATGGGCAATTTGACCGTTTGATGAACCGCGTTTTGAACCGATTCCGTGATGCCGGCCTGCTCATTCCCCATCACGAGGATCAGGGGTTTTTTATAATCCGCTTCGCGGAAATCCACTGTCCGGTCATTCAGAGCCGTGGCCACGACCGCGCCCGGCCATGTGGAAACCAGATCCAGAAATTCTTCGCGCCGGGCGGGAATGACAGGCACCGAAAAAAGCGAGCCCATGGTCGCCCTTACCGATTCAACGGAAAAAGGGTCACAGCACTGCCCCACCAGAATGACCCCGTCCGCGCCGACCCCGTCCACGGTGCGGATAATGGTGCCGAGATTGCCGGGATCGCGCACTTCTTCCAGCGCAACCCAGCATTTTGATTTTTCGGGCGAAATGGCGGTGATCGGCGTAAGTTTTTGTTTGAAAACGCCGATGACGGTTTGCGGGTTTTCTTTGCGCGATAGTTTTTCCAGAACGGCGGGGCCGACCTTCAGGCACAGACCGCCGCGGGCAGAGGTTGTATCGATCGCCCGTTGCAGACCGTCATGGAGGTCCGCGTCTTCGGAAAAGACGAGCTGTTCCGGCACCGCGCCGCAATCCATCGCCTCGATCACCGAGCGCAGTCCTTCGGCAAGAAACAGACCTGTTTCCTTCCTGTATTTTCGTAAGTACAGCGAATTGATCAGCTTGATCTTCGGGTTCGAGGGGGAGGTGATGTGTTCGATTCTAGCCATGTTGTTTTACCCCTGCGCTGCGGCGGGCATATATCATCACGACAAAGGCGGCATTGGCGAACACCAACGCGGATGGATAAAGCGCCGTTGTTAGGTTAATCGTTTGAAGGGCAAAAACGGAAACAAGCATCGTAAAAAGGCTTATCACGTAAGGGCTTACAGGTTCTTCATAGGGTTTGTACCATGTTTTGCGGAAGGTCGGGTAGAAGCCAATGCAGTCAATAAGGGTCACCAGAATGACAGACCATTGGGGATTTTTTGTAATCTGCCAGAGCGGTATGGCCGCAAGCCCGCAGGCAAAAGCGATTTTATCCGAGCGGGTGATGTTTTTTTCGCCGCGGAAAAAGCCCAGAACGGCAATCATAAAACAACCAACCGCCGACAGGCCGATGACCCAGGAGCCGGGCCCTGCGTTTTCGGACATCTGCGCGGCAAAAGCGATTCCCATCAGCAGGGACCAGATCAGCCATGTAAAATAATGCGGCTTTGTGGTGCCGTAAAAAATTGTCTTTATGTAGAGACCCAGAGACAGGATGCCCATACCGGAGCTGAGAAATCCAAGAAGTTCTTTGTAGGAAACATCGATTATCATCTATGCGCTCCACCGGCAGAACAGGGATGTGGGAAGCGGACGTTTGCCGGATTTATCCGCCAGCAGGAGTTCGCCATGATCGACGGTGCCGATTCGGTTCATCAGCGCATCTTGCATCATATGATAAAGAGTGAGCGAAGACAGGCGCATGGCGTAGGTTGTTAAGATCATGAATTTGGCATCGGGAGCCAAAAGTTCGGTGCAGGCGCGGAGCAGGGGGCCGACATCCTGTTCGAATTTCCAGACTTCGCCATCCGGACCGCGTCCGTAACGTGGCGGGTCCAAAAGGATGCCGTCATATTTATTGCCGCGACGAATTTCCCGCGCGACGAATTTGACGGCGTCATCGCAGATCCAGCGGATTTTGGATTCGTTCAGGTTGGAGGCCGCTTGATTTTCCTTGGCCCACTGGATTGCTTTTTTGGACGCATCGACATGGGTCACTTCCGCCCCATGTTTCGATACGATAAGGCTCGCTGCGCCAGTATAAGCAAACAAATTCAGTATATTTAAAGGTTTAGTTGAATTTTTGGTTAAAGAAGAAATCCATTGCCAATGTGGTCTTTGTTCGGGAAAAAGACCCATGTGGCGGTAGGTCATCAGGCGGCAAAGCATAGTTGCTCCCTCCACCTTCACCGGCCATGTTTCTGGCAGTTTTTTGGCATTCACCCAGCTTCCTTTATCTTCGTCTTCCTTTTCGGAGGCGTTGGTGAAGATGGCATCGGCCTTCGCCCACTCGCTCTCCGGGAGTGATTTTTGCCATAATGCCTGGGGTTCCGGACGGCTGACGACCACGCGTCCAAAGCGTTCCAGCTTGCGGCCCAGACCGCTGTCCAGAAGCGCATAATCGTCCCATCCGTTTTCGGTGAGGATATTCGGGGTAAAAGAGTTCATGCGCATCATATAAACCCTTTGATCGGCTTTGTAAAAAGGGTATATAAAACCTCGCAAACGACCACAGATATTCCCTAACTAAAGTATCATCATGCCAAAGCTCAAAATCGACGGTTCCGAAATCGAAGTCGCCCCGGGGACAAGCATCCTGCAGGCGGCCGAGCAGCTCGGGATCGAAATTCCCCGTTTTTGTTACCATGACAAGCTGAGCGTGCCGGCCAACTGCCGGATGTGTCTGGTGGAACTGGAAGGCGCGCCGAAACCGGTGGCGAGCTGTGCCATGGCGTGCGGTGACAACATGGTCGTCAAAACGAATTCCGACAAGGTCAAGCGCGGGCGCAAGGGCGTCATGGAAATGATGCTGATCAACCACCCACTGGATTGCCCGATTTGCGACCAGGGCGGAGAATGTGATTTGCAGGATCAGGCCGTGGCCTATGGGTTCGACCGGTCTCGTTATGATGAAAACAAACGCGCAGTCAAAGACAAATATATGGGCCCGCTCGTTAAAACGGTGATGACCCGCTGTATCAATTGTACGCGTTGTGTGCGATTTGCCGAAGAAATCGCAGGCGTGGACGATCTGGGTCAGTTGAACCGCGGCGAGGATTCTGAAATCGGCACGTTTGTCGAAAAGGCCATTCATTCCGAAATGTCCGGCAATCTGGTGGATGTATGCCCCGTTGGCGCGCTGACCTCCAAGCCGTACGCGTTCAAGGCCCGTCCGTGGGAGCTGCGCAAGACCGAAACGATCGATGTGCATGATGCACTGGGTTGTAACATCCGCGTCGATGCGCGCGGAAACGAAGTTTTGCGTGTTCTGCCGCGCCTCCATGAAGGGATTAATGAGGAATGGATTGATGACCGCACCCGCCATGCGTGTGACGGTTTGAAATACAAACGTCTGGACCGCCCGTATGTCCGCAAAGAGGGAAAACTGGTCGAGGCGACATGGGATGAGGCTTTTGCTGTGATCGCCGCAAAGTTGAAATCCGTGAACAAGGATGCGGCGGCCGCTTTTGCCGGCGATCTGTGTGATGCGGAATCGATGCTGGCGCTCAAGGATTTGATGGCGGCCAACGGCGTCCATAATCTGGAATGCCGGGTGGATGGCACGAATTACGATGTGCGGGAACGTGCAGGCTATATCTTCAATTCCGGTATCGCCGCGATTGAGGAGGCCGATGCGATTGTCCTGATCGGCACCAACCCGCGGGTTGAGGGTGCGTTGGTCAATGCACGTATCCGCAAACGCTGGATGGATGCGAAAGTCCCCGTGTATGTTGTGGGCGAAGCGGCAGACCTGAATTACCCCTATCATCATGTGGGAACGAAAATTTCCGCGCTGGATGGCTTGGCCAAATCGATTGCCGGTAAGTTTACAAAACCGATGGTTATTGTGGGGGCCGGCGCGTTCAAGGGGGCAACGGGACCCGCCGTTCAGGCAGCGGTGCGTCAGGCCGCCGAGACGATCGGCGCGGTGAAGGCCGATTGGCTGGGGTTCAATATCCTGCACACGGCAGCGGCGCGCGTGGGCGCGATTGAGGTTGGATTCCTGCCCTCCAAACCCTTTGCGATTGGCAACAAGGAATTCATCTATCTGCTCGGCGTGGATAACCATGAAACGCTTTCGCTAATTTCCGGCTCTGCGTTTGTGGTTTATCAGGGCCACCATGGCGATGCGGGAGCAAAACGCGCGGATGTTGTTTTGCCGGGTGCGGCCTATACCGAAAAATCAGGCCTGTACATGAACACCGAAGGCCGTGTGCAAATGGCCAAGAAATGCGTGGATGCGCCGGGCGAAGCGCGTGAAGACTGGAAAGTTTTACGGGCCCTATCCGTTCATACCGGAACGCCGCTGAAATATGACGACCTGTTCCAGCTTCGGGCGCGGTTGGTGCGGGACTTCCCGCAATTCGATGCGCTGGATCAATTGCCCGCCGTGCAGTGGGCAGACTTCGGAATTACAGGGGCATTGCCTGAATCCGACCTGTTCGGCCCGATCGATGATTTTTATCTGACCAATGTGATTACCAAAGCATCACCGACGATGATGGAATGCTCCCGCGTTCTGACCCATGGCGGTGAAGAGATGATGGAGGCCGCAGAATGACCAAGCGCACGACTTTAGAGCAAGTTCAGGAATTCCATGAAACCTATGGGTTGCCGGTTCACGGAGAGCCCAATCTGACGTGTGAGCAGACGAAGCAGCTCCGGATCAATCTTCTTCAGGAAGAGCTGGATGAATTGAAAGAGGCCCTGGCGAATGACGATCCGCAGGAAACGCTGGATGCGCTCATTGATCTTCAATACGTTCTGGATGGAGCGTTTTTGTCGTTCGGTCTGGCCGCGGTGAAGGAACTGGCGTTCGACGAAGTGCACAGATCAAACATGTCCAAGCTCGGAGCCGATGGAAAACCGATCCGACGTCCCGAAGATGGTAAGGTGATGAAAGGCCCGAATTATTTCGCGCCGGAACTTGGAAAGTTTGTAGGCAAGAAAAAAGACGTGCCGGAGGCGGCGGAATAAATGATCTCTACTGAATTCATGAACACATACGGATGGCCGGCGATTTTTATGCTGGGGCATATTGCGGCGATCGTGGGCTCCATCCTTGTTGTCATGGCCTATTACACCTATGCGGAACGTAAAGTGCTGGGCGCGATGCAACGCCGTCAGGGGCCGATGACCGTTGGTCCGTTCGGCCTTTTGCAACCTCTGGCCGATGGTTTGAAACTGCTGTCCAAGGAAACGATTATTCCATCGCAGGCGAGCAAGGTTGTCTTTTTGATCGCGCCGATGCTGACCTTTACGCTCGCGCTGGTCGCCTGGGCGGTCATTCCGGTGGATGCGGGGATTGTACTGGCCGATATCAATGTGGGGATGCTTTACCTGTTCGCGATTTCGTCGATGGGCGTGTACGGAATCATCATGGCGGGTTGGGCGTCGAACTCAAAATACGCCTTCCTCGGCGGAATGCGCTCTGCCTCGCAGATGGTGTCCTATGAAGTGTCTATGGGGTTGGTCATTGTGACCGTCATTCTGTGTACGGGGTCGCTGAACCTGACCGACATCGTAATGGCCCCACGCCCGGTGTGGGTGCAGGTGATGTTGTTCCCGATGCTGATCGTGTTTTTGATCTCCATTCTGGCGGAATGCAACCGCGCGCCCTTTGACCTACCCGAAGGCGAATCGGAAATCACCGGCGGGTTTATGGTTGAATATTCTGCGATGACCTTCGCGTTATTCTTCCTTGGTGAATACACGAATATGATTTTGATGTCGGCGATGACAACGATCCTTTTCCTTGGTGGGTGGCTGCCGCCGTTCGGGATCGAGGCCTTGGCGGTCGTCCCCGGTTTTATCTGGTTTATTTTGAAAACCTTTTTGATCATGTTCTTCTTTTTGTGGAGCCGCGCGACATTCCCGCGCTATCGGTATGACCAGTTGATGCGTCTGGGCTGGAAAATATTCCTGCCGTTCACATTGATCTGGGTTTTGGTGGTGTCGGGAAGTTTGATTTATTTTGATGCGTTGCCCCAGTAGGATAAAGACATGAAAAACTGGCTGAATTCGTTTTTATTGGTCGAGATTGTGAAGGGCATGGCCCTCACGCTCAAATACATGTTTTTCGTCCCGCGCGTGACGATCAACTATCCGTATGAAAAGGGGCCGTTATCGCCACGTTTTCGCGGGGAGCATGCGCTGCGCCGTTACCCGAACGGGGAAGAGCGTTGCATCGCCTGTAAATTGTGTGAGGCGATTTGCCCCGCGCTGGCCATCACGATTGAGGCCGAGCCGCGTGAAGACGGATCCCGCCGCACCACACGTTACGATATCGACATGACCAAGTGCATTTATTGCGGGTTGTGTCAGGAGGCATGCCCCGTGGATGCGATTGTCGAAGGACCGAATTTCGAATTTGCCACCGAAACGCGGGAAGAGCTTTATTACAACAAACAAAAGCTGCTCGATAACGGCGACCGGTGGGAGGCACAGATTGCCGCCAACCTCGCCAAGGAAGCGGTGTACAGATAGTTTTTCCTTAAACGAGTATGCCGGCGAAAGCTGGCATCCATGGATCCCGGCTTTCGCCGGGATGATTTTTTTGGGTGTTTTACTTTGAAACCTAGAACAGGTCGTTGACCGGAATGTGGTAATACACGTTCAACATTTCGGCACCGGGATTGTGATCGCCGATGTCGGCGTTCGACATGTGGGACAGGGATACGCCGACCCGATGGCCGTTCATGAATTGATAGCCGCCTTCGATCTGCGTTCTGAATTCCAGCGCGGAGCCGAGGTCTTTGTCGCTGCCACCTTGGGCATAGAGGCCCGCACCGAGGCTGGGTGCCAGATAGATGTTCGGGGCCAGCATGAAATCCGCCTTTACGCCGCCGCCGGCCCAGACGGATCCATCACCCGTCGCTTCAAAGGCCGCGAAGGGTTGCAGTTTCCAGAAAAAAGGCGTGCCGTGCGTATATTCGATCCGGTAATCCATCGAGCTATCATCGTTATCGAAAATATCATACGCCCCGATACCAAGATCAAGGTAGGATTGGCCCGCGGATGCGTCCATTTCCTGTGCCGCGGAGGGGGGCGAGAGGGCCAAAACGGCCACGACAGACGTGGCCAGACAGAGGGCGTTTTTCATGGTGATCTCCCGGAATTGGGGGGTGGGAAAAGAATTTGCGGAATCAATCCGCTAACACCCTATAGTGTTCGTGGAAAACCGCCGAAAATCAAGTCGGGATTATGGCGAAAATTTTGCAGCGGAGTCTTGCGCCCGTGCCGCATTGAGATTAGAAAAGGCTGTTGCAAAAAGAGGCAATCATTCAAATATGTTACAGCCATTCGCCTTCTACCTGTTTTCGGTCGTGACGCTGTTTTCCGCCCTGATGGTTATCACGGCGAAAAACCCCGTCCATTCGGTCTTGTTCCTGATCCTTGCGTTCTTTAACGCGGCGGGACTTTTTGTCCTGCTGGGCGCGGAGTTTGTGGCGATGATTTTGGTCATCGTTTATGTGGGCGCGGTGGCGGTTTTGTTCCTGTTCGTCGTGATGATGCTGGATATGGGTTTTGCGGAATTGCGCAAAGGGGCGATGAAATATGTTCCGCTTGGTTTGCTGCTGGGGGCGGTTTTGCTGGCGGAGCTGGTCAGTGTTTATGCAGCGTGGCAGTTCGCGCCGGAAGTTTCGCACAATCTGGCCAGCCCCGTGACGAGCATGGAAAATACCCGCGCGCTCGGTATGTTGATTTACACCAATTATGTGTTTGCGTTCCAGATTGCCGGGCTGATCTTGCTGGTTGCCATGATCGGCGCGATCGTTTTGACGCACCGTCAGCGTTCGGGCGTACGCCGTCAGAAAATTGCGGCCCAAAACGCCCGCAAACGGGACGAAGCCATGACCATCGTGAAGGTCAATACAGGAACGGGAGTATAGGATGCTGGGTGTGATCGGACTGGAACATTATCTAACGCTGGCGGCGATTTTGTTCACCATCGGAATTTTCGGGATTTTCCTGAACCGCAAAAATGTCATCATTATCCTGATGTGTATCGAATTGATGCTGCTCGCCGTGAATATCAACTTTGTGGCGTTTTCGACGTTCCTCGGTGATTTGACGGGGCAGATTTTCACAATGTTCATTTTGACCGTGGCGGCCGCCGAAGCGGCCATCGGCCTTGCTATCCTTGTGGTGTTCTTCCGCAACAAGGGATCGATCGGCGTGGAAGAAATTTCGAGCATGAAGGGTTAACCGAATGGAATTTCTGGCCGTCTTTCCCCCTGTTGTCGCATTTGCCATTGCCTTTTTGTTCGGCAAAATCATTGGCGACCGTGCGGTTCAGTTGATCACCTGCGCCGGTGTCATTACCGCCGCGTTTTGTTCCTGTGCCTTGTTCGTGGATGTTGTTCTGGGGTCTGATCCCCGCACGATCACGGTGATGAACTGGATTTCGTCGGGCGATTTCAAGGCGGATTGGGCCTTGCGGATAGACCAACTCGCCGTCGTGATGATGTGCGTTGTCACGATCGTATCGAGTTGCGTCCATGTTTATTCCGTTGGATACATGAGCCATGACGACAGCAAAGCGCGGTTTATGTCGTATCTTTCGCTGTTTACCTTTGCGATGTTGATGCTGGTGACGGCGGACAACCTCGTCCAGCTGTTCTTCGGCTGGGAAGGGGTGGGGGTTGCCTCCTACCTTTTGATCGGGTTCTGGAATTTCAAGGATTCCGCCAACGCCGCCGCGATCAAGGCGTTTATCGTCAACCGTGTCGGGGATTTTGGCCTCGCGCTGGGTATTTTCGCATGCTTCATGCTGTTCAAATCCGTTCAGTTCGATGCGATGTTCGCGCAGGCTGAAAGCCTGAAAGACGTGCGGTTCAATTTCCTGGGCCATGATCTGCCGGCCCTGACCACGACGTGTCTGCTTCTGTTCGTTGGCGCGATGGGAAAATCGGCGCAGCTTGGCCTGCACACATGGCTTCCTGATGCGATGGAAGGGCCTACGCCCGTTTCCGCCCTGATCCACGCAGCGACGATGGTGACCGCCGGTGTCTTCATGGTGGCGCGGATGTCGCCCGTGTTCGAATATGCGCCGGATGCGTTGATGGTGGTTTGTATCATTGGCGCTTGCACGGCGTTTGTGGCGGCGACGATCGGTTTGACCCAGTTCGATATCAAGCGTGTGATCGCCTATTCCACCATGTCGCAGCTTGGCTATATGTTCTTCGCGCTCGGCGTTTCGGCCTATGGCGCGGCGATCTTCCACCTGATGACCCACGCGTTTTTCAAGGCGTTGTTGTTCCTTGGGGCTGGTTCCGTCATCCACGCGCTGCACGATGAACAGGATATGCGCAACATGGGCGGCGTTTATAAAAAAATTCCGGCAACGTACGTATTGATGTGGATCGGATCGCTCGCGCTGGCCGGGGTGCCGTTCTTTGCCGGATATTATTCCAAGGATATCATGCTGGAGGCCGCGTTCGCCGACCACACATCCTTTGGTGCGTTTGCCTATTGGATGGGGATTGCCGCCGCTTTTATGACCGCATTCTATTCGGGCCGGTTGCTGTTCATGACGTTCCATGGCAAGCCGCGCATGGATCATCATACGTTCGATCATGCCCATGAATCCCCGCCCGTAATGCTTACGCCGCTGATCATTCTGGCAACAGGGGCGGTATTCGCGGGTTATCTGGGGTATCAGGGATTTGTCGGCGGATCGGAAAAACACGAGATTGTGGCCGAAAATGCGGACGAGGTGGAGGTTGATCATACGATTGAAGCCCCGATCGTTGAAGAATCCGATCACGGGGATGAATTGAACCGTTTTACGTTCTGGGGCAATTCGCTCAAAGTTCTTCCTGCAAACGATACGCTGGAATCCGCACATCATGTGCCGGAATGGGTGAAGTTACTGCCCACGGTGATGGGATTGTTCGGCCTGTTCTTCTCGTGGGTGTTTTATTCCAAAGCAACGGGATTGCCCGCCGCGATATCCAGCCGGTTCAAGGCGATCCATACGTTGTTCTTCCGCAAATGGTTCTTTGATGAAATCTATAATGCTTTGTTCGTGAAAAATGCGTTGCGGGCCGGTCTTTTGTTCTGGAAGACGGACAAGAACGTGGTGGACGCTGTGGGGCCGGATGGCGTTGCTTCCCGCTCTCTGGCCTTTGGCCGCGTGTTAAAACGTGTGCAGTCCGGCTATGTGTTCCATTACGCGTTTGTGATGATTATCGGTGTGATCTGTTTCGTCAGCTGGTTCTTTTATAATTATGCGCAGGCGGCAGGCTAAGGGGTTTTTAAGGTTATGATGAACCACATTCTTTCCATCCAGATATTCCTGCCGTTGGTTGGCGCGCTGCTGATCCTGCTGGGGTCAAAAAAATTCTGTGACAAAACGGCGCGTTGGATCGCGCTGCTGACGTCCATCATCGTGTTCGGTTTTTCGATTATGATGATGTGCGCGTACCAAAACGGCGCCACGGAATTCCAGTTCGTTGAAAAGAAACCGTGGTTTCCCGCGCTGGGGCTTGAATACCATCTGGGTGTGGACGGTATTTCCGTCTACCTCGTCCTTCTTTCCACTTTCCTGACGCCGATTTGTCTTTTGTCCGCCTGGCATTCGATTGAAAAGCGGGTGAAGGAATTCATGGTGTGTTTCCTTGTTCTCGAAACCTTTATGGTCGGGACATTCTGCGCATTGGATTCCTTCCTCTTTTATGTGTTCTTTGAAGGCGTTCTGATCCCGATGTTCATTATCATCGGTGTGTGGGGCGGGCCGCGCCGTGTGTATTCCGCGTTTAAATTTTTCCTTTATACGTTGCTTGGCTCTGTCCTGATGCTGGTCGCGTTGCTGTATCTTTATTACGCCACGGGGACGACGGACATTACGGCCATGGTTGATAACAATATTGCCCCGAATATCCAGAAATGGCTTTGGTTGGCGTTCTTTGCGTCCTTTGCCGTGAAGATGCCGATGTGGCCGGTGCATACATGGCTTCCCGATGCGCACGTGGAGGCACCGACGGCGGGTTCCGTTATTCTGGCCGGGGTTCTTTTGAAAATGGGTGGCTACGGATTCTTGCGGTTTTCCCTGCCGATCCTTCCCGATGCGTCCGCCTATTTCACCAATATGGTGTTTTTCCTGTCCATCGTGGCGATTGTTTACACCGCTTTGGTCGCCCTCGTGCAAGAAGACATGAAAAAGCTGATTGCCTATTCCTCTGTATCCCACATGGGGTTTGTGACACTTGGTATTTTTACCGGCACGCAACAGGGCGTGGATGGCGCAATGTTCCAGATGCTGTCCCACGGGATTGTATCCGCCGCGTTGTTCCTGTGCGTCGGCGTGGTCTATGACCGTCTGCACACCCGCGAAATTGCCCGCTACGGCGGACTGGTTAAAAATATGCCCAAATACGCAACCGTGTTCATGATTCTGATGCTCGGCTCCGTCGGTCTGCCCGGAACATCCGGTTTTGTCGGCGAATTCCTGACCCTGATGGCATCGTTTCAGGTGAACACCTATGTCGCGTTCTTTGCCACCACCGGCGTGGTTTTCGGCGCGGCCTATATGCTCGTGCTCTACCGCCGCGTGATTTTCGGGGCGCAGAAAAACCCCGATGCCGCCGCTATGCCCGACCTCACCAAGCTGGAATATGGCTATCTGGTGCCACTGGCGTTGATGGTTATTTTGTTTGGTGTCGCCCCCGGATTGGTGATGAAAGACGTATCACCCTCCGTTGGCAAGCTGATCAAGGAATATAATACAGCGAAGACCGAACCCGCCCATTATGCGGATGCAGACGTAACGCCCAAGACTCTTGCCGTAAAAGGAAAAGACAAACATGACTGATTTCTCTTTTGCGCTTTTGACCCCGATGATGCCGGAACTATTCCTCGCGGTGGCGGGATTGTTCCTGCTCGTGCTTGGCGTGTTCCATGGGGACAAGGGGGCATCGTCGATTGGTTGGTTGGCGTCCATCGCATTTTTGGTGGCCGGGGCGATCCTTTTGCAAAATGGATGGGAACGTACGACGATCCTGAACGGGATGTTCGTGATGGACCAGTTTGCAGGAATTTTAAAACTGCTGATCCTGACAGGGCTTTTTGTCTCTGTTGTGCTATCCATACGTCATATAGACGAAGAAAACATGGCACGGTTTGAATATCCGGTGCTGATGCTCTTTTCCGGTCTGGGCATGATGCTGATGGTCTCGGCGCACAATTTGCTCGCCTTATATGTAGGATTGGAACTGCAATCGCTTGCGCTTTATGTGTTGGCCTCCATACGCCGCGACAATGTGAAATCCTCCGAAGCGGGCCTGAAATACTTTGTGCTTGGCGCGATTTCGTCCGGGATGCTGTTGTTCGGTTCCTCTCTTGTGTACGGCTACACGGGTTCGATCGATTTCACCGTGATTGGCGAAACACTGGGGCAGGGTGCCACGGTGGGTACGTTGATCGGGATGGTCTTTATCCTTGCCGGTCTAGCGTTTAAAGTTTCCGCCGTCCCGTTCCATATGTGGACGCCCGATGTGTATGAAGGGGCGCCGACCTCCGTGACCGCATTCTTTGCCATGGTGCCAAAGGTTGCCGCGCTGGGTTTGCTGATCCGTTTGTTGTTCGAGGCGTTCCCCACCGTGATCCTGCAATGGCAGCAAATTATCTGGATGCTGTCCGCCCTGTCCATGGGCGTGGGGGCTTTCGCCGCGCTTCAACAGGACAACATCAAACGTCTGCTGGCCTATTCCTCCATCGGGAACATGGGGTTTGCCTTGGTCGGCCTGACCGCCGGAACGGCAGAAGGTTTGGCATCCGTACTCGTTTATCTCGCCATTTACATGATCATGACGGCGGGCACGTTCGGTATAGTTTTGTCGATGCGCCGGAGCGGTAAATCGCTCGACCAGATTTCTGATCTATCCGGCCTGTCACGTCATTGCCCCGCGTCCGCCTACGCGCTGGCCATCCTGATGTTTTCCATGAGCGGGATACCGCCGCTTGCCGGTTTTTTCGGGAAGCTGATGGTGTTCAAGGCGGCGGTGGGCGCGGGTTTCTTTGGACTCGCGGTCTTCGGGGTGCTGACATCCGTCGTGGCGGCGTATTATTACCTGCGCATCATCAAGGTCATGTTCTTTGACGAACCCGCGCCGGCCTATGACCATGGTACGCCGTTTTCGCGCCGTGCTGTTGTGGCCATCAGCGTGTTTTTCATTCTGGTCTTTGTTTTCAACCCGTCGCCGCTGATAGATCTCAGCCGCGATGCGGTCAGTGTTTTCTTCCATGGCTGAGGATAATTTCTGGCGGGTGCAGGTACTCGGCACAACGCCGAGTACGCAAGACCTTGTCCACGATCTGGCGCAAACAGGCGAACCCGAAGGTTTGGTTGTTCAGGCGTTGCAACAAACCAAGGGGCGCGGCCGTCACGGCAATCAATGGTCGTCCCCCATGGGTAATATCTATATGTCTTTGCTGCTCCGTCCGCTTTGCCGTGCGGACAAGGCGGGGCAGATGGCCTTCGTGGCCGGTGTTGCCTTATCCGATGCGCTCGATGAGGTCATTGAAGGTGGTCATACCAAAACCCTGAAATGGCCGAACGACGTTCTGGTCGATGGCAAAAAGATTTCCGGCATTTTGCTTGAAACCCGTCTCGATGCTCATGGCCGTGTCGATTATCTGGTCGTGGGGGTGGGGATCAATATTTTCGCGCCACCCGAAGGGGCCGTCGCGATTGATGCCATTAAGTCAGAGCGGGTGGCGGTCAACACGTTCCGCGATACATATTTAAGACATCTTCTGGCGGCATACCAGTCATGGCAGGACAAAGGATTTGCGGAAATACGGAAAACGTGGTTAAAACAGGCCCACGGCCTGGACGCGCCGATGCGTATTCGCCTTCCGGAAGTGACGTATGAAGGAATTTTCCGCGGGATCGATGAAAACGGTGTTTTGCTGGCGGATGTGGACGGGGAACGCCGCACTTTTACGGCGGGTGAAGTTCATTTTGGAATAAAGGACTAAGGTTATGTTGCTGGCCATCGAAGCCGGAAATACGAATGTGGTGTTTGCCATTTACGATGGCAAGGTGATCCTCCATTCCTGGCGTTGTAAAACGGATGGTGCGCGCACAGCGGATGAATATGCGTCTTGGCTCTATCCACTTTTCCTGAAAGCCGGTCTTGATTTCAAGCATATCAAAGAGGCGATTGTTAGTTCGGTGGTGGCCGATGCCAATTTCAACCTGCAACGCCTTTGCGAAAAACATTTCGGGTGCAAGCCGTTGATGGTTGGGATCGATCCGATCCAGCTCGACATCAAGGTCAAGATAAAAAAACCCGAAGAGATGGGTGCGGACCGTTTGCTTCATGCCATGGCGGTCAAACACTATTATAAATATCCGGCCATCGTTGTCGATTTCGGGACCTCCACCACCTATGACGTGATCGATGAAAACGGCGACCATTGCGGCGGGATCATTTCGCCGGGTGTGAATCTTTCCTTGGCCGCATTGCGACAAGCGGCGGCGGCGTTGCCAAAAATCGCTATCCGTAAAACCGAAACCGTCATCGGCAAAGATACCGTCCACGCTATGCAATCGGGCATGTATTGGGGTGTGATTTCAAGCGTGGAAGGAATGATCGCCAGATTGTCCAAGGAAATGGGCGTAAAGCCGCTTGTCATTGCCACGGGCGGTTTATCGCCGTTGTTTGCGGGCGGAACGGATTCCATCAATACATTTGACGAAGACCTGACCATGAAAGGTCTGATCGCAATTTATGAACACACGAAAATGGCCAAAGCGGCCTGAAAGCTATGATGAATTTTAAAAAAGACGAACTGTATTTTATTCCGCTGGGCGGGGCCGAACAATTTGGTGTGAACCTGAACGTCTATGGCTATGGTGGAAAATGGCTCGCGATCGATTGCGGACTGGGTTTTGCCGATGAACGCTTTCCGGGGATCGATATTTTACTGCCCGATCCAACCTTTGTCGAAGACCGTAAAAAAGATCTGGTCGGTCTGATTATCACCCACGCGCACGAAGACCATATCGGCGCGGTACAACATTTATGGCCGCGTCTTCGTTGCCCGATTTACGCATCGCCCTTTACGGCGGCAGTTTTGAGACAGAAGCTCTCAGAAAACCCACAATGCCGGGATGCGGAAGTTTTGGAGATCGAACCCCATGAAACGATTTCCTTAAAGCCGTTTAAGATTACCTTCACACCTGTATCACATTCCGTGCCCGAAACATCGGCGTTGTTCATTGAAACCGACGCCGGAAATATATTGCATAGCGGTGACTGGAACCTCGATCCACAGCCGACCATCGGCGGGCCAACCGATTCCGCGCCGTTCAAGGCGTTCGGTGCAAAGGGCGTTCTGGCCTATATCGGCGATTCCACGAATGCCGAAGTGGATGGGACATCCGGTTCTGAAAACGACGTGCATCACGGACTTGCCGAAGTGTTCAAGGAATGCAACGGGCGGATTGCGATTACGATTTTTGCATCCAATATTGGGCGGCTTCGTTCCATTTGCCTGGCCGCCAAGGAATCCGGACGGCAGGTTGCCTTGATGGGTCGCTCGCTTCATAAAATGACGGCGGCGGCGCGGGAATGCGGATATTTAAAAGACCTTCCCGAATTCGTGTCCGAAGACGATGTCGGATATTTACCGGATGACAAGGTGGTGATGATCGTGACGGGATCGCAAGGCGAAGCGCGGGCGCAACTGGCCCGTATTGCCCGCGGCGAACATCCGGAAATCACCTTCCGTCAGGGCGATACGGTGATTTTTTCCGCGCGTCCCATTCCGGGGAACGAACGGGAAATTATTGCGGTCAAAAACAATCTGGCAGCATCGCGTGTGCGAATTATTTCCCCGCGTGATACGAAACATTGCATCCATGTATCGGGCCACCCCGCACGCGATGAAATCATGCAGATGTTCCAATGGATCAAGCCGCAATCGGTGATAGCCGTGCACGGTGAACGTACGATGTTGGAGGCCCATGCCGCCATTGCGCGTGATATGCAGGTGCCGACCGCGATTGTCCCCAACAACGGATCTGTTATCCGGTTGTCACCCGGCACGCCGCAGGTGATCGACCATATTGAAACGGGATTGTTGGCCGTGGAGCCGGGGCGCATTATCAACGCCGACCATCCGGCAATTTCACAGCGCAGGAAGCTACAGTTTTCCGGTACCGTTCATGCGACGCTGGTCATGAATGCCCGCGGCGATCTGGTCACGGACCCACAGGTATCCACCGTAGGACTGGTTGATCCGGACAACAAGGACGGACAAAAATTCGAAGACGATCTTCTGGATGAAATCGAAGATATTCTGGCCGATATGACGCGGGAAGAACTATACGATGACAATTTTGTATCTGAAGAAATGCGGATCGGTCTTCGCCGGTTCGTTCAACATAAATTGAATATAAAACCGAAAACCACCATCCATTTGGTTAGGGTTTAGCCATGAGTGTTTTTACCGGCATCATTTTGTATATGATGATCTACTGGCTTCTGTTGTTCTTCGTCCTGCCGTTCGGGAATGCACCGGCACAGGAGGTGACGGAGGGGCATTCTCATAGTGCGCCGGAAAATCCTCGTCTAAAAAAGAAATTCATCATAACCGGAATTTTATCCGCCATCGTCTGGGTCATCGTTTTTTTATTAATCCATTTCGATGTCATCGATTTTTACGATATTGCCCGGCAGATGACGCAGGAGGATTACGCGCAATGAAATGGTTTTTTGTTTGTATTCTTTTCTTGTTTCCAGTCGTTGCAAAGGCCGAAGAACAAAAACTGCCGCCGGAATGTCGCGTGCTGCCCGATCATAAAGCCGCCCCCGGTGTTGCCTATGAGTCCGGCGTGGATGTGCACGGCAAGGCCGTGGTTCCAGCAGACATCAATGCATCGCCTATTGCCATGCCGGAGAATATCGTTGTCCCGCTGAGCATCGACCTGGCCAGGCGGTTGCAGGGTTTGAATGTGACAGGATTGAACCTCGAAAGCACATTGGGGTTTTTGGAAGTATCCAAAGACGGCCGTGTAACCTATAACGGGCAGGATCTGACCCCGCAGGTTTACCTGCTTTGCGGTCAAAAAGGCGCGGAAACGCCGCCCGAAACACCCATCCCCGACAATGGACAAAAAGCACCGGATGCCCTAGAGTCTGCTCCGGTTTCAAGCAAAACGGAGTAGCGTATGAACAACCCCGCCCAGGCCAAAAAATCCGGCAACACGAAAACGGCGATCACGCCGACGCGCGAGGAAAATTTCCCCGAATGGTATCAGGAGGTCATTAAGGCCGCCGATATGGCCGAAAATTCGCCCGTGCGCGGATGTATGACGATCAAACCCTATGGCTGGGCCCTTTGGGAAAACATGACCAAGGTGTTTGATCCATGGTTGAAAGATTACGGCATTCAAAATGCCTATTTCCCCGTTCTGATCCCTGTCAGTTTTTTGGCCAAGGAAGCCGAACACGTGGAGGGGTTTGCCAAAGAATGCGCGGTTGTCACGCACCACCGCCTTGAAAAAGATCCGGAGAAGGGCGGGCTTCGCCCCGCACCGGCGGCGCAACTGGAAGAACCCTTGGTCGTGCGTCCCACATCGGAAACGATCATCGGGGATTCCATGGCGCGGTGGATTCAATCTTACCGCGATCTTCCCATGAAATTGAATCAGTGGAACAGCGTTCTTCGGTGGGAAATGCGCACGCGGATTTTCCTGCGTACGGCGGAATTCCTGTGGCATGAAGGACATTGTGCGTTTGAAACGGCGGAAGAAGCCAATGCCGATGTGATGTATATCATGGGACTTTATAAAAAGTTCTTTGAAGAATATTGTGCATTTTCCGGGTTCGTTGGCCCCAAAACGCCCGAAGAGCGCTTCCCCGGCGCAATCAATACCATTGCGTTTGAATCGATGATGCAGGATGGAAAAGCGCTTCAAGCCGCGACCACCCATGATTTGGGCCAGAATTTTGCGAAATCCATCGGCATTAAATTCCAGTCGCGCGAAGGGAAAGAAGAATTCGTTCATACGACATCATGGGCATACAGCACGCGCGCCATCGGCGGAATGATTATGATCCATGCCGATGATGATGGAATGATTATGCCGCCACGCATTGCGCCGATTCAGGTGGTGATCCTTCCTGTTTTAAAAGATGATGCATCAAGCGGTGCTATTCTGGAATTCTGTGACAAGTTGCAAAAGCGTCTGAAAGCGGCTGGTTTTGCCGCGAAACTGGATGACCGCGACATGCGCACGCCCGATAAAATGTGGGAAGCCGTGAAAAAAGGTATTCCCGTGCGGGTCGAAATCGGTCAACGGGAGATGGAAGCGGATAGTGTGACGTTCGTCCGCCGTGATATTGGAAAAGATTCCAAGGCGACCTGTACGGCCGATGAATTCATGGACAAAATTGGCGGCGTTCTGGACGATATTCATGATGCGCTTTTGGCCCGTCACAAGAAATTTACCGCTGACAACACAAAGGATGGGCAGAGCGTTTCGGACATTCGCGATTATTTCGCCGCCGGGAATATCGGTTTTGTCCGTGTGCCGGTATCTGTGCTGGACGATCCGGAGCTGGAAAAAGTGAAGGATGAATTCAAACTTTCGACCCGTTGTATGCCGTTTGAAGATAACGGACAAAAAGTTTTGATAGCGAAGTCGTATTAAATGTTCTCACCTTTTGAACGTATGATGGCCGGACGATATTTGCGGGCACGCAAGGCCGAAGGTTTTGTGTCCGTGATCGCCGGATTTTCATTCATGGGTATTATGCTGGGCGTGGCCACACTCATTATCGTGATGTCGGTGATGAACGGGTTTCGCGAAGAGTTGGTCGGGCGCATTCTGGGATTAAACGGGCATTTGAATGTTTATGCGTTGTCCGGCCCGCTTTATGATTATGAGAAAATGGCAACGGACATCCGCAACATCAAGGGTGTAAAAAGCGTTCGCCCGATGGTGGAGGGGCAAGTGTTGGTCGCCGTCAACGGGGCCTCCATCGGCGCGATGGTGCGGGGATTATCGCCGGAGGATTTTGCAACGAAACCCATCCTTTCTACGGGGATTGTGGCCGGTGATGTAAAGGATTTTGTGGATGATACCGTGGCGATCGGTTCCGGCATGGCGCAGAAGTTGAACCTGAAAGTCGGCGACAAAGTAACGATTTTATCGCCAAAGGGAAAAACATCGCCGTTCGGGACCATTCCACGATCCGCAAGTTATACGGTTGCGGAAATCTTCGATGTCGGGATGTATGAATACAACAACGGATTTGTTTTTATGCCGCTCTCATCCGCACAGGCTTTTTTCATGTTGCCCGGGGCGGTCAATACGCTCGAAATCATGGCGGACACGCCGGCGATTGCCGAGCAGGTGAAGGCGGATATTTCGTTCGATGTTGCGGATCAGGCGCGGGTTTATGATTGGCGCGATGTCAACAAATCTTTCATCACCGCCCTGAACGTCGAACGGAATGTGATGTTCCTGATTTTGACCCTGATTATCATTGTCGCTGCATTTAATATTATTTCGTCGATGATTATGTTGGTCAAAGACAAGGGCAAGGATATTGCCATTATGCGCACGATGGGCGCGACACGTTCCACGATGTTGCGCATTTTCGTTTTGACGGGGGCGAGCATTGGCGTAGCGGGTACGATGGCGGGAGCCATCCTGGGCATATTGTTTGCGGTGAATATAGAAAGCATCCGGCAGTTTTTAGAAAAGCTGACCCAGACCAATTTATTCAATGCGGAAATTTATTTCCTGTCCAAACTTCCCGCCATTATTGAGTGGGACGAGGTGGTGATTGTCGTGGGGATGGCGTTGGTGATTTCTATCGCCGCAACGCTTTACCCCGCGTGGCGCGCGTCCCGTCTCGACCCCGTGGAGGCGTTACGGTATGAGTGAGGCCCTTTTAAAAACGGAAAGCCTGCAACGTGTCTATCATCAGGGCGGTGAATCCCTGACGGTTCTTCATGATGCGAATATCCAGATAAGAAGCGGGGAGATTGTCGCGCTCGTCGGCCCGTCCGGTTCGGGAAAATCTACGCTGTTGCAGATGGCAGGCTTGCTGGACAGTCCGACGGCAGGAAAAATTTATATCGCGGGGCAGGATGCCACGGCGGCGAACGATGAACGCCGGACGATGCTCCGCCAGAAATTTATCGGCTTCGTGTATCAGTTTCATTATCTGTTGCCGGAGTTTTCGGCATTGGAAAATGTGGTCATTCCGCAAATGATTGCCGGAAAAAGCCGCAAAGAAGCGGTTGTAAAAGCAACGGAGCTTTTGACGCAGTTAAAGCTCGATCATCGTTTGTCGCACAGGCCCGCACGGTTGTCCGGCGGCGAACAGCAACGTGTGGCCATTGCCCGCGCGCTGGCGAACAACCCCAAATTGTTGCTGGCGGATGAACCCACCGGAAACCTTGACCCCGAAACATCGAACGGCGTTTTTGAAATGCTCACGGAAATCGTCCGCGATGCGGGGATCGGGGCCATGATTGCCACGCACAACATGGAACTGGCTGAACGGATGGACCGTATACTCGAACTCAAGGCCGGCCGCATTATCAGTTATTAGTGGAAGCCTGGCCGAGCTTTATGTCAATAAAATTTTGTGCGTAAATAGGTTGGCGACCTTTATTTCAGGCTGTCTGGTGCCTATGGTGGGGTATGTCTTCTGACCAGTCTTTTATCCATTTGCACGTTCATTCCGCCTATTCTCTGGCCGAAGGGGCGATCCGTATCAAGGATCTGGTCAAAAAAGCCAAGCTCAACAATATGCCCGCCGTGGCTGTAACGGATACGAACAATCTGTTCGGGGCGTTGGAATTTGCCATGTATGCGGTGGGCGAAGGCATCCAGCCAATCATCGGCGCGCAAGTGACGATGGAGGATGGAAAGCAAGTTGTCTTGTTGGTGCAGAGCGAGGAGGGATACCGCAATCTTTGCCGTCTGGTCAGCGATTCCTATATGAACGGTGCAGGCGGGAAGGATTTTGCGGCGGCGTATGAGGCTCTGCCCGCCTGTTCGGCTGGTATCATCTGTTTGTCCGGCGGGCCCTTGAACGGTGTTACCGAAGATGTCCGATTGCAATTTTTGAAAAAAACTTTCAGTGACCGTTTTTACATTGAACTGCAACGGCACAATTTGTCCGTCGAAGACCAGATAGAACCCGCGTTGGTCGATTTTGCGTACCGGGAAAATGTGCCGTTGGTCGCGACAAACGATTGTTATTTTGCCGATCCGTCGATGCATGAGGCGCATGATGCGTTGCTTTGCATTGCCGATGGACGCTATGTGACCGAAGAAGACCGCCGGAAAGTCACAAAGCATCATTTCTTTAAATCTTCCGAAGATATGGAAGAAATGTTCGCAGATATTCCGGAGGCGATCATCAATACGCGCGTAATCGCGCAGCGGTGTCACTTCCTTCTTCAATCCGTAAAACCAATCCTGCCGCCTTTCGAAACGGAAAGCGGGCGGGCAGAGGTCGAAGAATTGCGCGCGCAGGCCAAAGAAGGGTTGCAGTGGCGGCTGGATCATTATGTTGATGCCGCTGTGGATAAACAGCCATACTGGGACCGGCTGGATTTTGAATTGAAAACGATCGAAGGGATGGGGTTCCCCGGATACTTCCTGATCGTGTCTGATTTTATCAAATGGGCAAAAGATCATGGTATTCCGGTGGGGCCGGGGCGCGGGTCCGGCGCGGGTTCCGTCGTCGCGTGGGCGTTGAAGATTACCGACCTTGACCCGTTGCATTTCAATCTTCTGTTCGAACGATTTTTGAATCCCGAACGTGTTTCCATGCCGGACTTCGACGTCGATTTTTGTCAGGATCGCCGGGACGAGGTGATCAATTACGTGCAGGAACGGTATGGACGTGATCGCGTGGCGCAGATCATCACGTTCGGTAAGTTACAGGCACGTAATACCGTGCGCGATGTGGGCCGCGTTTTGCAAATGCCGTACGGGCAGGTAGACCGGATTGCCAAGATGATCCCGAACAATCCGGCCAACCCTGTGACATTGCAGGAAGCCCTGGATGCCGATGCGGATTTGCGCGCAGAAATAGACAAGGATGAAAACAGCCAGAAGCTGATCGATATAGCGTTGCAACTTGAAGGGTTGTATCGCCATGCATCAACCCATGCTGCGGGCGTTGTAATCTCCGATCGGCCGTTGCATCAACTTGTCCCCGTTTACCGCGATCCGCGTTCGGAAATGCCGGTGACGCAGTTCAATATGAAATATGTAGAGCAGGCAGGGTTGGTGAAGTTCGACTTCCTCGGCCTGAAAACGCTGACCGTCGTGCAAAAGGCGGTGGAATTGGTGGAACAGGTGCATGGAAAATCCATCGACATCCTGCAAATTCCGCTCGACGACCAAAAGGCGTATGAGATGATATCCCGCGGGGATTCAATTGGTGTGTTCCAGCTTGAAAGTAGCGGGATGAAAGACACGCTGCGCAAGATGAAACCGAACCGGATCGAAGATATTATCGCGCTTGTCGCGCTTTATCGTCCGGGGCCGATGGACAACATTCCCAAATATGTGTCCGTCAAGGACGGTAATGAAGAACCGGACTACCTGCACCCCAAACTGCAATCGATGCTCGAAGAAACCTACGGCATTATGGTGTATCAGGAGCAGGTGATGCAGGCAGCGCAGATTTTGTCCGGCTACACGCTGGGCGGTGCCGATCTTCTTCGCCGCGCCATGGGAAAGAAGATCAAGGAAGAGATGGATAGCCAGCAGGCCATGTTTGTCAAAGGTGCAAAGGAATTTTCCGGCGTGCCCGAAGAGCAGGCGGCCGCCATTTTCGTCCAGATCGAAAAATTCGCAGGATACGGGTTCAATAAATCGCATGCGGCTGCGTATGCACTTGTTGCGTACCAAACGGCGTGGCTGAAAGCCAATTATCCTGTTGAATTCATGACGGCGTTGATGACTCTTGATTACGGGAACACGGACAAGCTCGCGATCTTCAAGCAGGAAGTCGACAGGATGGGTATCCCGTTGTTGCCGCCGGATATCAACAAATCGTCCGTGATGTTTGCCGTAGAAGACATGAAAATCCGGTATGCCTTGGCCGCGCTGAAAGGCGTTGGGCATGGGGCGATGGAAAAAGTCGTGCAGGAACGTGGCGAACACGGCACATATAAAACATTGTCCGATTTTTTGGGGCGGCTTGATTCCCGCGTTATCAATAAGAAGCAGTTTGAGCAGTTAACCTGTGCGGGTGCATTCGATGCGATTTATGCCAAGCGTTCCGAATTATACGAAAATATCGAACTTTTGCTGCGCCATGCACAAACCCAAGCCGAAGAACGGGAGACGGGGCAGGTCAGTCTGTTCGGGGATACGGGTGAGAAGGGCGCGGAACTGCCGCCGCTTAAACCATCGCAGGACTGGGATGTGCTGGAAAAATTGCGGCACGAATTCGATGCCGTCGGGTTTTATTTATCGGCACATCCGCTGGATACAAAAACGGATCAACTGGAGCGCATGAAAATCGTCTCCCTGGCCCATCTTCCCGAAGAGCTGGATCGCAGGCCGAGCAGCCGCGTACAAATGGCTGGGGTTTTAATCAAAAAAGTAGAAAAGATGGGAAAGAGCGGAAACAAATACGCTTTTCTTCAGATGTCTGATGCCACGGGTGTTTACGAGGTGATGATTTTTTCGGAAACATTGTCACGCGCGCGGCCGTTTCTGGAACCCGGAACGGCGTTGCTTTTGACGTGCGATGCGGACATCAAAGATGAACAGATCCGACTGTTGGGACACATCATTGAACCCCTTGATGAAAAGTTGGCAAAGCGCCTTGCGGAATTGAATGTCTATATCGATGCGCCCGCGCCGGTAAAACGGATTCAGGATTTGATCGCCGTCGAAGGGCAGGGGGCCGTGAAGATCACCGTGTTCGCCAAAACCCAAAAAGGAGAGATGGCGGAAATCGCGCTCAAAGGCCGGTGGTCGATGTCACCCGCCGCGATTGCGGCCATCCGTTCAACACCCGGCGTAATCAAGATTGCCGAAAGATAAATGCCGAATGAACGGTTCTGCCAAAATTCTTGTCCCTGTTTTGGCGTTACTCTGCTTCTGGCCCGCAATCAATGCGGGTGAGGCGTTGTTGTTCGGGGTCTTTATCGCTCTTGTCTTCGGCAATCCCTATCTTGATAAAACGAAGGCGATGACCAAAACATTGCTTTCTTTTTCTGTTATTGGGTTGGGCGCAGGCATGAACCTGATTGCTGTCGCAAAAGTTGGTCTTTCCGGGCTAGGCTATACAGCCATCAGTATTGCGTTGGTGATGGGTGTGGGGTTGTTTCTTGGGCGCATGATAAAATCGGATAAGGAATCCTCGTTATTGATTGCGGTGGGAACAGCGATTTGCGGCGGCAGCGCGATTGCCGCCGTGGCCCCCGTGATCGATGCGAAGGCGCATAATATTACGGTGGCCATGGCGGTGGTGTTTATATTGAACGCGGTGGCGTTGTTGATTTTTCCAGCGATCGGCCATCATTTTGGTTTAAGCGAACATGAATTCGGCTTGTGGAGCGCGCTGGCCATTCACGATACCAGTTCCGTTGTGGGGGCTGGATCGATATACGGACCTATCGCGCTAGAAACGGGCACAACCGTAAAATTGGCGCGCGCCTTGTGGATTGTCCCAATGGTATTGGTCATTCAATATATCCATCAACAACGCCCTCGTGTTTACGATACGATGGGGGAGGAACGGGTAAAGCCCAAACCGCGCTACCCGTTTTTTATTCTTGGCTTTCTGGCGATGGCGGGGGTGGTGACGTATATTCCGTCATTACAACCCACCGGTCACGTTTTGGAATTTATTGCGCGTCGTTTACTGGTGGTGACGTTGTTTCTGATCGGCGCAAATTTGACGCGGGAAGCGATCCGTGAGGTAGGGGTAAAACCCCTTATGCAAGGGATGATTCTTTGGGTGATTGTCACCATCACGACCTTTGTCGCCATTAATGCGGGTGTAATACGATGAAACCGTTTTAACGGGTTGTGGGCGCGGGAGATGTGTTTGGCACCGTGGTTGCACCGGGTATCACATCATCGTCATCGATCAGTTTGAAATCTTCATCGTCTTCATTCAAAAAGTCGGAGGTTGGAGCAAAAGGGACGTAACGAGATTCATCTGCGTGCCGTTCCAGTTCAACCCGCCGGGCTTTTTGGGGGTCTCTTAAGCGTGTTCCTTCGGATATTCCGTGGACTGTATAGGCCGTAAACGAACCATTCGGGTTTTTGACAAGGAACTCTAAATCATCGGCGTAAATTCTGGTTTCTTTGTTTTCTCCGACAAGGATCATTTCATACGGGACTTCAAAACCGGGATTGTTTATTTCCCAAAGAATGTCTTTTTCGTTGCCCGTAACCTCAAGCCGACCATGGATCGCTTGTGGTGGATAGTTTTCTGCTCCGCCTAATCGCAATACGTAAGTGTCTTTTTTTGTGCCGCTTGGCTGGAGGGCGCGCGTTTCCTCGGTCAATTTATTGGGATTGACATATATTATCAATTTTCCGCACTGGAATTTTGCAAAGTTGCCAAAAATCATACCGTTTTTATATCAAATAACTTGACGCGATGCAAAAATATTATGAAAATAATAAATTGACCTGTTTTCCCTTGCCATTCTGCGGGTTTTGGGGGTATAACCCGCGCCAGTAGTAAATTCACAGGCGGGTTCCTTACCCGGTGTTTTGGGGGGTAACCCCTTGAAAAACCAAGGCCCGCCGAGGAAACAACCGGATATAAAAAGGAGAACCATATCCATGGCTATGCCACAATTTACCATGCGCCAATTGCTCGAAGCGGGCGTACACTTCGGTCACCACACACGTCGCTGGAACCCCCAGATGCGCGAATACATCTTCGGCGTCCGGAACGGAATCCACATTCTTGACCTTCAACAAACCGTGCCGATGCTGAACACCGCGCTGAAATCCATGCGCGATATTGCTGCGAATGGCGGCCGTGTTCTGTTCGTTGGAACGAAACGTCAGGCACAAGAAAAAGTTGCCGAAGCCGCGAAACGCTGCGGTCAATACTACGTCAACCACCGCTGGCTCGGCGGTATGATGACCAACTGGAAAACGATTTCCGTGTCCATCAACCGTCTGCGCGAAGTTGAACAAACACTGGCCAGCCCGCAAGGTCTGACCAAGAAAGAAGTTCTGATGCTGAGCCGCGAAAAGGAAAAGCTGGAGCTTTCGCTCGGCGGGATCAAGGAAATGGGCGGTCAACCCGATGCCCTGTTCATCATCGATGTGAACAAGGAAGATATTGCGGTGGAAGAAGCCAACAAGCTGGGCATTCCGGTCATCGCCATTCTGGATTCCAACTCCTCGCCCAAAGGCATTACGTATCCGGTTCCCGGGAACGATGACGCCTTGCGTGCGATCGAACTCTACTGCGATCTGGCGGCCGAAGCCATTCTGGACGGTATTCAGGCGGAAATCGCCCGTGCCGGTAAAGACACAGGCGAAGCGGTCGATGTAAAAGTCACGCTGCCCAAAGCCGCACAAGACGATGCGGATGCGGCACCGGCCAAAAAAGCGGCCAACGCCGGTTAATCAAATCATTGTCATCCTGAGGGCGTTCGCGCCCGAAGGATCTTTTGATAAGATCCTTCGCTACGCTCAGGATGACGGTTTTTAAACTTAGACAAAGGAATAAAGAAAATGGCTGAAATCACAGCATCCATGGTCAAACAACTTCGCGAATCCACCGGCGCAGGCATGATGGATGCCAAAAACGCGCTGACCGAAAACAACGGCGATATCGAAGCCGCCACCGATTGGCTGCGTAAAAAAGGTCTGGCAAAGGCCGCGAAGAAATCTTCGCGCACGGCCGCCGAAGGTCTGGTTTCCATCGCAACGAACGGCAAGACGGGTACGGTTGTGGAAGTAAACTCCGAAACTGACTTCGTGGCACGGAACGAAGAATTCCAGGGCTTTGTGAAAAGCGTGACGGGCAAAGCGTTGTCGGAAGCCAAAGATCTGGCCTCTTTGCTTGATGCCAAACTGGATGGCAAGGCGATCTCCGAAAACCTGACGACCCTGATCGCAAAAATTGGCGAAAACATGAATATCCGCCGTATGGAAAAAATCGAAGTAAAGGATGGCGTCGTTGTGGGCTATGTTCACAATGCCGTGGCTCCGAACCTTGGTAAGATCGGTGTTCTGGTTGCGTTGGAATCCGCGGGCGATAAAGCAAAACTGGAAGAACTCGGCAAAAAAATCGCCATGCACGTTGCCGCTGCTTTCCCGCGCTTCTTGAAAAAAGAAGATGTGGATGCCGCCACCATGGAACGAGAAAAAGATGTCTTACGCGAACAGGCAAAAGCCGAAGGCAAGCCCGCCGACATCGTCGAGAAAATGCTCGATGGCCGTATGCGTAAATTCTATGAAGAAATCTGCCTTCTGGAGCAGGTGTTCGTGATGGATGGCGAAACGAAGATTTCCAAACTGCTTGAAAATGCGGGCAAGGAAGCCGGTGCGCAGGTGGCTTTGGTGGCTTATTCCCGTATCCAGTTGGGTGAGGGGATCGAAAAGGAAGAAGTCGATTTTGCCGCCGAAGTGGCAGCGACCGCAAAAAGCGCATAAAGATCAAAGAAAATCCCGGCATCCGCCGGGATTTTTCTGTGGCCCCGAACCATGCCAACACCCTTTATGGACAGATGCGGATTGTTCCCGTATTTTGTCTGTGTCAGACCAAAGTGAGAAATTATGACAATGACTGCGGAAAAAATAGAATTGGCCCCGAATATCAAACATAAACGCGTTCTTTTGAAGATGTCAGGTGAAGTCCTGATGGGTGAAAAGGAATTCGGTCTTGATTCCAAAACGCTGAACCGCGTCGCCCGCGATATAAAAGCAGTTCAGGACATGGGCGTGGAAGTTTGCGTGTCGGTGGGGGCTGGGAACATCTTCCGCGGGGTGTCCGGTGCCGCCGAAGGCATGGACCGGACGCAGGCCGATTATATGGGGATGCTGGGGATCGTCATCAACGCGCTGGCGTTGCAGTCTGCGCTGGAACAGCTTGGTGTTGACACCCGCGTGATGTCCGCCATTCCGATGTCGGCAATCTGCGAGCCGTATATCCGCCGCAAAGCGATGCGCCACATGGAAAAGGGACGCGTGGTGATTTTTGCCGCCGGAACGGGAAACCCATATTTTACGTCCGATACCACGGCGGCGCTCCGTGCATCGGAAATGAATTGCAACGCGATCCTGAAAGGGACGAAGGTCGATGGTGTTTATACCGCCGATCCAAACAAAGATCCCAGTGCAAAACGGTTCGATACCATCACTTATATCGATGTGTTGACCAAGGATTTGCGAGTAATGGATGCCACCGCCATTTCGTTGGCGCGTGAAAACAATATTCCGATCATTATTTTCAATGTTCGCGAAGAAGGAAATTTTGCCCGTGTGATGACGGGGCAAGGCACGTTCACGACCGTGAGCGGCAAGTAACAAAAACAAGAAGAATAAGGAGACGATTATGGCCTTTAACAAGGAAGACATCAAACGCCGCATGGAATCCGCGGTTGATGCTTTGAAGCATGAATTTTCCGGTTTGCGCACGGGCCGTGCAAGCACGGCGATGCTGGACCCCATTACGGTGGAGGTTTACGGATCGCGCATGCCGCTCAATCAGGTAGGGAGCGTATCGGTGCCCGAGCCGCGGATGCTGACGGTACAGGTATGGGATTCATCCTCTGTGAAGTCCGTAGAAAAAGCGATCCGCGATGCCAATTTGGGCCTGAACCCACAGGCGGATGGAAACCTGATCCGGATTCCGATCCCACCGCTGACCGAGGATCGCCGTAAGGATATGGTCAAAGTCGCCGGTCAATATGCCGAAAATTCCCGCGTTGCCGTGCGGAACGTCCGTCGTGACGGGATGGAAGCGTTGAAGAAGGAAAAAGCGGACGGACAGTCCGAAGACGAAAACAAACGACTGGGTGATGAAGTCCAGAAGTTGACCGATTCACACATCCAAAAAATCGACACAATGCTGTCCGAAAAAGAAAAAGACATTATGACGGTCTGATCCGTCGGCAAGAAAAAGATGAAAATGCCGCAACATATTGCGATTATCATGGACGGGAATGGACGCTGGGCGAAAAACCGCGGGTTGCCCCGTACAGCCGGGCACCATCAAGGGGTTGAAGCCGTGAAGAGAACTGTGCGCGCGGCGGGCGAACTTGGTGTGAAGTATATTACGCTGTTCGGTTTTTCATCTGAAAACTGGTCACGGCCTGTGGATGAGATCAATGAACTGATGCGCCTGCTCCGGATGTTTTTGCGCGCAGAGACGGCTGATTTGCACCGGAACAATATACGGCTGCGGGTCATCGGTTCGCGGGCCGAGCTTTCCGCCGACATAGTGGAGTTGATCGAAAACGCCGAAAAACTGACCGGCGGGAATGACGGCATCTTTTTGACGATTGCGCTCAATTACGGTGCGCGCAACGAACTGGTTCATGCGGCGGCGGCCTATGCGAATGCCATGAAGGAAAAAGGCTTGCCTGCCAATTTTGAAACAGCCGAAGAGTATTTCCCCCAATTCCTGATGACCGATGGCATGCCGGATCCAGACATCCTGATCCGCACCAGCGGGGAGCAGCGGATCAGCAATTTCCTGTTGTGGCAATGCGCGTATACTGAATTGTATTTTACAAACACACTCTGGCCGGATTTCGGTAAAACCGATCTGGAAGAAGCCATCGCTGATTTCCAAAAACGGGAACGCCGTTTCGGTGCCGTCACCGGCGTTTGATTAAAGAACAAGCATGTCCCAAACGAAACAACGCACGCCCTTGATGATCCGCTTGCTGTCGGCTTTGTTGTTGATGCCGTTTGTGCTGGGTGCGGTCATTTATGGCGGGCCGCCTTTTCTGGTGATGGTCGGAATTGCGATCGGACTGTCTTTCAAGGAATGGGGGGCATTGGCGGTCACGGGAAAATTTCCGGTTCCGTTCGGTGTGCTGGGGTATGGTTATATTCTGGCCTGCTGTCTTTCGTTTGCCTATCTGCGCCAGCATTATCCGGATGGGGCTGGTTTAAGTCTTTGTTTGATCCTTGGTATATGGGCTTCCGATACCGGCGCGTATTTTGCGGGAAAAAATATTGGCGGGCCAAAGCTCGCACCCCATATCAGCCCGAACAAAACCTGGGCGGGGTTGCTGGGCGGGATGGCAGGCAGTGCATTGTCGTTTGTTGTCTATGCGGCCTGTGTTGCACCGTTTCTTTCGCACCTGACATCCTTTGATCTTGACGTGTTTGATGGCTGGACTTTGTGGGTCGTCGGGGCGATCGGAGCATCGGTGACGTTGACGGGACAAGCGGGAGATTTGATCGAGTCTTACGCAAAACGCAAAGCCGGTGTTAAAGATTCCGGCACCCTGATTCCAGGACACGGCGGCATCCTTGACCGCATCGACTCCCTTCTTTTGGCGGCGCCTTTGTTTTTGGTCACGCTGATGGTGTTGGCATGAGTGTGCGGAGCCTAACCATTCTAGGTTCTACGGGTTCCATCGGAAAATCCACGCTGGAGGTTGTCCGCGCCAATCCAGGATCCTTTAAAATTCAGGCCCTGACCGCCAATCAGAATGTTGATCTTCTGGCCGAACAGGCGCGGGAATTCAACGCGGCGTTGGCCGTCATCGGGGATGAAAGTAAATATGCGGCGTTAAAAGAGCGTCTGAAAGAGACAAAAATCGAAGTGGCGGCGGGCCGCGCCGCTTTGACCGGTGCAGCAGCAATGGGCGCGGATATTACCATGGCGGGCATTGTCGGTATGGCGGGGCTTGAATCCGTGATAGCGGCTATCCGTTGTGGGAAGCGCGTGGCAATTGCCAACAAAGAACCGTTGGTGGCCGCAGGCCCCCTGATCTTGCAAGAGGTCATGAAATCCGGTGCGACGTTGTTGCCCGTGGATAGCGAACACAACGCGATCTTTCAGGTTTTTGAAAAGGAAAACCGGACGGATATTCGCCGGCTGATCCTCACCGCATCGGGCGGGCCGTTCCGGACATGGGATATAGACAAGATGGGCGAGGCAACGCCGGAGCAGGCTCTGGCACATCCGAACTGGTCTATGGGTGCGAAGATCTCCATCGATAGTGCGACGATGATGAACAAGGCATTGGAGGTGATCGAGGCGCATTACCTTTTTTCCATGCCGCCGTCGCAAATTGACGTGGTGGTCCATCCGCAATCAGTCATTCATTCGATGGTTGAATATGGCGATGGGTCCGTGCTGGCCCAGATGGGGCCATCCGATATGCGGGTGCCGATTGCCCATGCGCTGGGGTGGCCGAACCGTATCAAGAATGATTTACAATCGCTTGATTTCTATAAATTAAAAGACCTGACGTTTGAGTCGGTGGATGATCGCCGTTTTCCGGCCATAAAGCAGGCCTACCGTTGTCTGGAGCAAGGGAGTGCCGCCTGTCTGGCCTTTAACGCCGCAAACGAGGTGGCGGTGGAGGCTTTTTTAGGTGGGCGGATCGGCTTTTCCGGCATCTATGAAACGGTGTCGGGCGTTCTTGAAACAGTGCAGGAGGCAGCCCTTCACGACCTCGAGAGCATCCTTGCATTCGATAAAAAGATGCGCGAGTCTGCCCATACGTGTATAAAGATGATGAAACCATCAAACCGGAAAGTTCAGTAACCCATGAATTCCCTTTTTTCCTCTCTTCAGCAATTTGCCGGCAACGCCTGGACCTATGGCGGCACGTTTTTGATCGTGCTCAGCGTTCTGGTGTTCGTGCATGAATGGGGTCATTACATTGTGGCGCGTCTGTGCGGCGTGAAGGTGGAAACCTTTTCGATCGGATTCGGGAAAGAATTGTTCGGGTTGAACGACAAACATGGCACGCGTTGGAAATTCTCCCTGATTCCGTTGGGTGGTTACGTGAAAATGTTCGGGGATACTGACCCCGCGAGCGCTGGGCATAAGGACACCGTGGCCGATGGCGGCGATGTCCGCCCGATGAGCGCGGCAGAACGCAAAGTGGCGTTTTTTGCAAAACCCGTGTGGCAACGGGCGTTGATTGTTTTTGCAGGCCCCGCCATCAATTTCCTGTTTGCGATTATCGTGCTGGCCAGCCTGTTCGTTTGGTACGGCCAACCTGTGACGCCGCCGACGGCGGCGGCCATCATGATTGGGTCGGCGGCCGAAAAGGCGGGGTTCCAGCCGCATGACCGGATTACTGCGATTGACGGGGATTCCATCAACAGCTTTGAAGATATTCGCCAGAAGGTGATGATTGCGCTCGACCAGCCGATGACCTTTACCGTTCAGCGCGGGGAAAAGGAAATGGAATTAACGGCCACGCCCGCGCGGGAGACGTTCAGCGACCGTTTTGGATTCGAACACCAACGCGGTGTTCTGGGGTTGATCGGTGCGGTCAGCGGATTTTCGCTGGACAATGTCGAAGCGGTGAACGGCAAACCGGTCAAAGATGCCAGTGCGGCGGCCACGGCTTTACGCAAAAATCTGGATCGCGATGTTCGCGTGACGTTCAAGAAGGTTGCGGATTCCGACAAGGAAAACATCCTGTTTCTCCATCCCTATGCCGACCTGAACAAGGATATGGGCAAGGCCGATGTCGAAAACGGGAACCTGCTCCTTATTACCGACAAGATAGGGGATGATGTCGTGCATCATTCGCCCGTATCCGCCGTGGTGGAGGCGTTGCGACAGACGCGCGATATTTCCAAAGGCACCTTGCAGGCGCTTGGCCAGATTATTACGGGAACCCGCAGCCCCAAGGAACTGGGCGGCTTAATCCGCATCGGCGCCATGGCCGGCGATATGGCGCAGGCGGGCTTTGTGGCGGTTGTCACGTTCATGGCCCTTTTGTCCATCAACCTCGGCCTTATTAACCTTTTCCCGATCCCGGTTCTGGATGGTGGACATCTGGTGTTTTACGCCGTTGAGGCGGTCAAGGGTTCCCCGATCTCGGAAAAGGCGCAGGAATACGCTTTCCGCGTGGGATTTACCATTCTGATCGGCCTGATGGCGTTCGCAAATCTAAGTGACATATTGCAGCTTATTCTTTGATATTTCTGCAAAGAATCGGTTGTCAGCCCTCTTAAAATCCTCTACTGAAAGAAGGATAAACCGGCTTGTGTCAGGGATAGATATCTATGCGCTTTTCAAAGTTTTTCATAACATTTATCGCCGTTTCGACGCTTTCTCTTTCCGCGATGGCGGCCGAGATTTTGCGTGAAATCCGTATCGACGGGGCGCAGCGGATCGAACCGGCCACCATCCTGACCTACCTGAATATCCCCACGGGGCAACCGATCAACGACGATGTGATGAACCAGGGGTTGAAGAACCTCTTCGCCACGGGACTTTTTGCCGATGTGAATTTGCGCCAGCAGGGCGGCGTTCTGTTTGTGGATGTGAAGGAAAACCCGATCATCAACGAAATCGCCTTTGAAGGGAACAAGAAGATCGAGGACAAGGACCTGATGTCCGAAATTTCGCTTCGTCCGCGTCAGGTTTATACCAAGACCAAGGTGCAAAACGATGTTTCGCGCATTTATCAACTTTACCAAAAAGACGGGCGCTTTGCCGTTTCCATCGATCCGAAGATTATCGAGCTGGAACAGAACCGCGTAAATCTCGTCTTTGAAATTACCGAAGGCGACGTGACGAGCGTCAAGAGCATCCGGTTTGTCGGCAACAAGCAGTTTGACGACGACCAGTTGCGCGCCGAACTTTCGACTAAAGAAGAACGCTGGTACCGCTTTTTCTCGAGCGATGATCGCTATGATGAAGACCGCGTTCGTTATGATGAAGAACTTTTGCGCCGTTTCTATTTGCGCAACGGTTATGCCGATTTCCGGGTTGTGTCATCGAACGCCGAACTGTCCGAAGACAAGGAATCCTTCTACCTGACCTACACGGTGGATGAAGGCCCGCGGTACAAGGTGAATTCCGTTTCCATCGATTCCAACCTGCGCGGGTTTGATGCCGAACCGCTGCGTAACGATGTGACGTTTGTCCCCGGCGAATGGTATGACGCCGACGCCGTGACGGAGAGCGTGGACAATATGGGTAAAACGCTGGGTGATGCGCAATATGCCTTTGCCGATGTGGACCCGCAAATCAAGCGCAATACGGCCGAACAGTCGCTGGACGTCGCCTTCAATATCGGTGAATCGCCGCGCGTGTATGTGGAGCGGATTGATATTCACGGAAACCTGCGGACGATCGACAAGGTCATCCGCCGTGAAATGCAATTGGTTGAAGGCGATCCCTTCAGCCGCAGCAAGCTCGCCAAATCCGAACAGAACATCAAAGACTTGAATTATTTCGAAACCGTCAATGTGACTACCCATGCCGGGTCAGCACCCGACAAGGTCGTGATCGACATTGCGGTTGCAGAACAATCGACGGGCGAACTTTCGATCGGGGCTGGTTTTTCCACCTCCGACGGTCCTTTGGCAGACCTGCGTATTCGTGAACGCAACCTGCTCGGCAAAGGACAGGATTTGACTTTTGCCACGACGATTGCGGGTAAGCGCACGGAGTTCGATGCGTCGTTTACCGAACCGTATTTCCTGGACCGCGAACTTTCCGCCGGGGTTGATGCGTTCCATATGACCCGCGACCTGCAAGATGAAAGCTCTTATGACCAGCGTCGTACGGGCGGTGCTTTGCGCTTGGGCTATCCTCTTTCGGAAAAATGGCGTCAGGGCTGGAAATACCGCTTTGAGGATAACGAAATCCGCAACGTCGATAGCGATGCTTCCCGCTTCATCCGCGATCAGGAAGGCCGCCGCACCACATCGGCCATCTCGCAACGCCTGACCTATGATGACCGGGATTCCACACTGTTCCCGACTGAAGGGTTCATGTCGTGGCTGGATCTGGAAGGTGCCGGTCTTGGCGGCGATGCCAAATATGTATCCGGTGACATCGGGGCCAGCTATTACCTGCCTGTCTATGAAAAGAGTGTTATTTTCAACCTGATGGGTGAGACAGGCGCGATTACGGGGATCAGTGATGAAGACGTTCATATCAACGAACGCTATCTGGTTGGTGGCGACAATCTCCGCGGCTTCCAAAAGAGCGGGATTGGCCCGCGTGACAGCACAACGGGCGATGCGCTCGGCGGTAATTATTACTACCGCGGAACGGCAGAGTTGAGCTTTCCCGTAGGGCTGCCTGACGAACTCGGTGTTTCTGGCCATGCCTTCAACGATTTCGGATCCTTGTGGGGAATTGATGACAACGGCCCGGAAATCATCGACGAAAGCAGCTTGCGTGCGTCGGCGGGTCTGGGGCTTTCCTGGCGTTCGCCGATGGGGCCGATCCGTGTGGATGTGGCGTTCCCGTACCTAAAAGAAAATTTCGACGAGGAGGAGAATTTCCGGTTTAGCTTCGGCACACGTTTCTAAACTTGAAATATCTGATACCGACACCATTTTTAACACCTGTAAGGAGTAAATTATGAATCACCGTTTTATCGTGATGACTATTCTGGCTGCATTCGCCCTGCTTGGGGTTGTGTCGTCAAAGGCGACCGCCGCATCCGCGCCGACAATCGGTATCGTCGATGTTGAAAAAATTCTGGCCGAAGCAAAAGCGGCGCAAAGCCTGCAAAAGCAAATTCAGGCCAAGCGCGAGGCGTTTCAAAAAGAATTCGCCGATAAAGAAAAGCAGTTGAAGAGCACGGAAAAAAGCCTGATCGAGCAGCAGGGCAAACTTTCGGCGGAAGACTTCGGCAAAAAGCGTAAAGATTACGAACAAACCATCGTTGAAACACGCAAATTGTTTCAAAAACGCCGTAGCTCCCTGGATGACGGCGTGTCCAAAGCGATGACCGAATTGCGTAAGAATATCGTGGAGGCAACCGCCAAGGTGGCCGACGGTAAGGGATATGACATCGTGTTAACGCGCGATTCCGTTTTGATCACGGAAAAAGGTCTGGACATTACGGCAGAGGTGTTGGGCCAGCTGGACAGCCAGGTTTCCGACATCAAATTGAAAGTTGAATAAGACCCAAGGAAAGGGCCGCCCCGGCCATGGCCGATCCGCGTTTTTTTAAAACACCGACACCGAAAACCGCCGCCGCGCTGGCTGACATCGCCGGCGGCGTTTTGGCGGGTGTTTCCGCGGACGGGGTAATGGTTTCCGATGTTGCGCCGTTGGATCAGGCGGGTGCGGGGCATCTCAGCTTTCTGGATAATATCCGTTATAAAGATCAGTTTATTTCTTCCAAGGCATCGGTTTGTATCGTCTCCGAGGGGGCGGTGGCGTTTGCGCCAAAGGGCATGGTTTTGATTGTTTCCAAAAACCCTTACAAATCCTACGCATTGGTTGCACAATCTTTTTATCCTGACGATTTTCCGCCCGCCGATATTTCGGGAGCGGCGCATGTTCATCCTTCTGTCAAAATCGGCAAAGGATGCGTGATAGAGGCGGGTGCGGTGATCAAGGCAAACGCCGTTGTCGGTGATGGTTGCTGGATCGAGGCATGTGCCGTGATCGGCGAAGGAGTCGAGATCGGTGCAAAATCCCGTATCGGTTCCGGTGCCACGGTCAGCCACGCCGTGATCGGTTCTGGTGTCCGGCTTTATCCCGGTGCACGGGTGGGGCAGGACGGGTTTGGTTTTGCCATCGACCCCGCGGGGCATGTGAAGGTGCCGCAGCTGGGGCGTGTCATCATCGGCGACCATGTGGAGATCGGGGCGAATTCTACGATCGACCGCGGTGCGGGCCCCGATACCGTGATTGGTTCGGGGACGTGGATCGACAATCTGGTGCAGATTGGACATAACGTAAAAATCGGTCGCGGCTGCGTTCTGGTGGCCCAATCCGGCGTGGCAGGCAGCACGGTGATGGAAGATTTCTCCGTTTTGGCGGCGCAGGCCGGTGTGGCGGGGCATTTAAGGATTGGCATGGGCGCGCGCATCGGCGCGAAAGCGGGGGTCATGCGCGACGTTCCGGCCGGTGAGGAACAACTGGGTGCGCCCGCGATGCCGGTGCGGGAATTCATGAAGCAGGTTGCCACGTTAAAACGGTTGACCAGACCCCAAAAAAGCGAATAAAAACAAAGGCCATGAGCACGCAGGATAACAACGTCGATATTATTGCCGTGATGGAGATGATCCCCCATCGCTATCCCATTTTGCTGGTGGATCGCATTTTGGAATATGTGCCCGGTGAACGGGCCGTGGGCTTAAAAAACGTCACTTTCAACGAACCGCATTTTCAAGGACATTTTCCCGGCTGGCCCGTTATGCCCGGTGTGTTGATTGTGGAAGCCATGGCGCAGACATCGGCGTGCCTTGTGGTGAAAACACTGGGTGATGAGGCCAAGGGCAAGGTCGTCTATTTCATGAGCATCGAAGAAGCCAAGTTCCGCAAACCTGTGACACCGGGCGATGCGCTGCACATTCATGTTGAAAAGGTGCAGAACCGCCGTAATGTCTGGAAATTCAACGGCAAGGCGATGGTTGGCGATCAGGTCTGCGCGGAGGCCATCTTTTCCGCCATGATCATGGACCAAACGGCCAAGGTTCTGTAACACCCTGAAAAATACTGTGATTTGAGCCTTTACGCCCTGCTTGGTACATAAAACCATGAGCAACGTACACCCCACCGCAATCATAGATCCGTCCGCGAAGATCGGCGCCGATGTTTCGATCGGTCCGTATTGCGTGATTGGCGCCCATGTTACGCTGGGCGACCATGTGGAATTGAAATCCCATGTTGTGATTGACGGGTACACCACGATTGGCGAAGGCACACGGGTGTTTCCGTTCGCATCGTTGGGCCATGCGCCGCAGGATTTGAAATATCACGGCGAGCCAAGTGAATTAATCATCGGCAAAAACAATACCATCCGCGAACATGTAACCATGAATCCCGGCACCGAAGGCGGGGGTATGAAAACGGTTGTCGGGGATAATGGATTGTTCATGATGGCCGTACATGTGGCACATGATTGCATCATCGGCGACCGTGTGATCATGGCGAACAACGCCACACTCGGCGGCCATGTGCATGTTGGCAACAATGTTTTGATCGGCGGTTTGGCCGCCGTACACCAGTTTATCCGCATCGGCGATTTTGCCGTGATCGGCGGCATGTCCGGCGTCGAAAGCGATGTCATCCCGTATGGTCGCGTGAAGGGCGAACGTGCGCATCTGGCGGGGTTGAACCTTGTGGGACTGGAGCGTGGTGGTTTTGCCAAGGATACAGTCAAAACACTTCAGAAGGCGACCAAGATTTTGTTCGATGGCGAAGGTACGCTGGATGAACGCATCGAGCAGATGTCGCAAGACTACGCAAACGATTCCGCCGTCATGCAAATGATTGAATTTGCGCGCAGCCGTGAACGGTTCGGCCTTTGCGGTTTTCCAACCAAAGCGGCGTAGGCGGCGATGTCCGCCATCCCGAAAAAACTGGGTATTGTGGCCGGCGGCGGTGCGTTGCCGGAGAGATTGATCGCGCATTGCCGTGCGCATGGTACGGAAACCTTTACCATCGGTATTGACGGGCATGCGGTGAAAGGTACGGCCGATAAAACCGTGCGTATAGGCGCGGCAGGTTCCATGATTTCAACCTTTCGGGAACACGGTGTAACGGAGCTTGTCATCATCGGGTCTGTGAAACGTCCCAAGGTTTCTGAGATGATGCCAGACCTGCGTACCGCGGCATTCTTTGCCAAGATCGGTTTTCGCGCGCTGGGGGATGATGGGCTGTTGAAGGCTGTGCGCGCAGAACTGGAAAATGAAGGATTCATCATTCACGGCATTCAGGATTTTATGCCCGAATTGTTGATGCCCAAGGGTGTTTTGACCAAAGTTCAGCCCACCGAAGAGC
>CAYRDI010000010.1:17883-52548 GCA_964423095.1 uncultured Micavibrio sp. | reverse complement strand
GCGTAGTTGTTGAGTGCCTTTTTATGAACGTCATCGGCTTTGCCGAGAATGGCGCCTGCTTCGCAGGCAAAAGCCATCAACTTGCCGGTTTTCATCCGTTGCATACGCGAGATTGTGCCAAGATCGAATTCTTCATGTTCGCCGATCAAATCGAGCATTTGTCCGCCGACCATCCCTTGCGGGCCGGACGCTTCGGCGAGTTTGCGCACGAGTTCAATGCGGATATAGGGATCAGGGTGGGTTTCACGATCCGACAGCACTTCGAAGGCGAGGGTGAGCAACGCATCGCCGGAAAGAATTGCGGTTGCTTCGTCATACTTCACATGAACGGTGGGAACGCCACGGCGCAGGTCCGAATTGTCCATGGCGGGAAGGTCATCGTGGATCAACGAATAGCAGTGCAGGAATTCAACGGCGGCGGCCACACGGCGCGCCCGTGCGGGATCGCAATTAAACAGTTTGGCCGATTGCATGACCATGAAGGGGCGCAGCCGTTTTCCACCGGAAAGCACGCCGTGGCGCATGGCTTCATACAGACGGTCTTCGGCCAGATCCGTTTGCGGGAGTAGGCGCGAGATGGTTTTGTTGACGTCGCTGACAGCCTCCGATAGGGCTTCTTGTAGTGTTTCCGACGCCTGTCTTGGTGATGGTGCCATGGGTGGTTCTCTTCTGACTTGGGTTATTCTTTCACATCGAACGGCTCGGTCTTTGGCGTGCCATCGGGAGAAAGGGTGATTTTTTCAATTTTCAGGCGGGCCTGTTCCAGCTTTTTTTCGCAATGTTGCTTCAACTGGATGCCGCGCTCATAGGCGGTAATGGACTCTTCCAGAGGGGCTTTGCCTGATTCCAGCGCGCCGACGATCTTCTCCAGTTCCCCCAGAGCCTCTTCAAATCCAAGTTTTTCAATGGGTTGTTGTGCGGCCACGGCGGCTTTTGTCCTTAAAAATCTTCTTCTTTATGGTGCGGGCGGCATCCTACGGCAGATAAGGCAAATGTGCAAGGCAGGGGCGGAACCTTTGCAAAACTGTCCCGAAGCCTTCGGGCGTATAATAGGGAAATAGACTGTCACCCCGAGAGAAGGAGAGAACCATGGTTCGCAACCAAAACCGGAACGACCAGGAAAACGCGCTCAAGCCCGTCAATATGTATGTCTGGCGTCTGACGCGAAAGGAAGCCGAACGGCATGAAGAGCACGTCCATCGTGAACTGCTTCACCGTCTGAAACACTAGAATCCGGCCAAAACCTTTAAATGGGCGGCAACGCTGTTTTTCAGCGCGTCCAGATGATAGCCGCCTTCCAGAACCGAAATGATCCGTCCTTGCGCGTGGGCATCGGCGATCTCACAGAGTTTTTCGGTCACCCATGCAAAATCATCCTCCGTCAGATTGAGCTGCGCCAGCGGATCATCCCGGTGTGCATCAAACCCCGCGGAGATCATCAAAAGGTCAGGCGCAAATCGGGTCAAAGCCGGAAAAACCTTTTTTTCGTAGAGTGTTCTAAAACTTTCCGAACCTGAATTGGGAGGTAGGGTAAAGTTCATGACGCTTTCGTCATTGTCTTCTTCCAGACCCGTCATGGGCCAGAGCGGATATTGATGCGTGGAAATAAAAAGGATCGATCCGTCATGGCGGCGCGTCATGGTGTCCGTGCCGTTGCCGTGATGAACATCGAAATCCACGATGGCGATTTTCTCAATGCCGTGCTTTTCCTGCGCGTGGCGCGCCCCGATAAAGATATTGTTGAACAGGCAAAACCCCATGGAGAGGGCAGGTTCCGCATGGTGTCCCGGTGGGCGCATGGCGCAAAAGGCGCGGGCGGTTTTACCGCGCGCTACATCGTCAACGGCCATGCAAACGGCCCCCGCGGCATGAAGCCCGGCTTCCCATGATTTCGGGGAAATAATGGTATCGGCATCGATTTGCGCATGGCCATGATCGGGGATGGAATCGCGGATATGATCGATGTAGGCCAACGTATGGCCGAGCAAAAGCCGGTCTTCGGGCGCGGCTGGGGCCGTTTTTTGCGGCAGGGTAGAAAAAGGGGATTCGGCCAGAAGGTCACGCACGACCTGCAAGCGCGCCGCCCGTTCGGGGTGCGCATGGCCCGTATCGTGGAAAAGGCCGCTGTCATGCGTATAAATCGTTGTTTTCATTTACGGGCATCCCCTTTATCATAACGGCCAAACGGACCCAAAACACATAAACCATGTCTTCCGGTATTCATTCCACCATATCATCGCTTTACACGCGCTTACAGCTCCGCTGGGTGCCAAAATGGTACCGCGCTTTTTCCGATCCGCAAGGCGGTTTTTATGAACGGTTGGGCAAGGGGTTTCAGCCTGTTCCAGGCGTCAACAAAAGACTCGTGACGCAGTGCCGGCAACTGGCGATTTATAGCGATGCCTATGCCACGCAGAAAAACCGCCTGTATGAAAGTTTGAAACCGAAATTCGATTACATCCTGCGCAAATACCGAAATGCGGAGACGGGGCTTTGGGTTTTTTCGCTGGATGAACAGGGGTTGGTCGCCGACGATACGTGCGATTTGTATGCGCTGAGCTTCGTTATTTTTGCCTGTTCCCATTATTATCGCGCGTGTGGGGATGAGCGGGCAAAAGAAACCGCGATGGATGTTTTGACATTGATTGAAACGCGCTTCCGCATGCCTGGTTTGCCGGGCTATGCCGAAGCATTGGACAAGAACGGGCAACCATTGTTGCGGGTTCGTCGCCAGAACCCGCACATGCATCTTTTGGAAGCATGCCTGTTCGCCCACAACATTTGGGATGAATCCTGTTTTTCCACGATGGCCGATGAGATGGTCGGTCTGTTTCAGACGTATTTTTACGATGAAGGACGGAACGCCCTGATCGAATTTTATACCGATGATTTACGCCCCCATCCGGTTGAAGGACATAGGCTGGAGCCCGGACATTATTTTGAATGGGTCTGGCTTTTGAAAAAACATGCGGATATGAAGGGCGTTCCGGATCTGCATGATCACGCTGCCTGGAAACTTTTCGATTGGGCCAACAATTTTGGATGGGACAATCTTTATGGTGGAATTTACGATACGGTTTCACCGGACGGAGCCATGATCGCCGATACCAAACGCATCTGGCCGTTTTGTGAGGCATTGAAGGCGAATGCCTTGATGTTGACGCTCGCACCTGATCGTCAAGCGGTCAAAGACCGCGTGTCCGATATGGTCGATGTTTTTAAAGGTAAATATATGCAGGAACGCGGTTTCTGGACGGAATGGTTGAACCGCAATCTCGTCCCTGCGGCGGATTATATGCCGGGTACCACGCCGTATCATGTTTATTTCGGGATCGTGGAAACGATGCGCACGCTTGATCGCCGCGGTCGCGGAAAATCTCTGACGGGGGGATTGCAGAATTTTTATTACGGGGTGCGGCGGACGTTGTCGGAGTATCTGAAACGGATCAAGGGGATTTCCTAGAAACGGGATGTGCCGCGTTATAAGCCAGTTGGTCTTCGCTCAACTGGAACCCGGCAACCACGTGGAAAGTCTGGCCCGCGGCACTGTCAGGCACCGGCATGTTCTGATAAACCGTTTCGGTCTGGTTTATTTGTTGCTGGTTGGCATCATAGGCCAGCGTCACCGCAAAAATTTCCTTGGAAACCACCGTGCCTTTTTCATCCGTTACCGCAACGAAATAGGGATAGGCGAAGCTGGGTTTATCGGTCGGTTTCGCCCGCGCTTTTGCGCCCGTTTCGCCGGTGAACGCCAGATCGATTTGCATGATGATCCCGCCGTTTTCAACCTTGCAGTTGTTTTTGACCCCCGTCATTGTCGCTTCGGAAACCTTGGTCGTATCACTGGCCTTTGCGGGATCGGTGAATTCGACCAGGTGCGTTAAATCGGCGCGGGTGGAAATAGGAGGGCAGGCACCATCATAGGCGGCCAGTTTTTTTGTCTGTTTTTCCTGTTCGGAGGAGGTCATACCGGAAATGCCGTTTGCCACCGCGTGGTAACCGCTGGACAGATCGCTTTTCAATCCTTCATAGGTCGAACAGGCCCCAAGGGTCAGAAGGGATGTCAACAAGGTGATGCCATGCGCCAGTTTCATAGGGGGAAAGGATAGGCCAAGCCCCGTAAACAGACAAGCCTTTTGGGTGGATTTCGCCCCGTCTTTCCTCTATATAACCGCTATGGAAAAACGTCCTTTGACCATATTGCTGGCGGCACCGCGGGGTTTTTGTGCGGGCGTGGATCGCGCGATCCAGATCGTCGAAAAGGCCATCGAAAAATACGGGGCACCCGTTTATGTGCGCCATGAAATCGTCCATAACAAATTTGTCGTGGATTCTCTGCGTGCCAAGGGTGCGGTTTTTGTCGAGGAACTGTCCGAAATTCCCGATGACGGCCGTCCGGTGGTTTTTTCCGCGCATGGTGTGGCCAAGGCCGTGCCGGCCGAAGCGCGAAACCGCGAAATGTTTTACATCGATGCAACCTGTCCTTTGGTCAGCAAGGTTCATAAGGAGGCCGAGCGTCACCACGAGCAGGGGCGTCAGGTCATCTTGATTGGCCATGCGGGGCATCCCGAAGTGATCGGTACGATGGGCCAGTTGCCAAAAGATGCTGTTTTGTTGGTGGAAACCGTAAAGGATGTTTCCGGTTTATCCGTTCGGGACGAAAGCATGCTGGCGTTTTGCACGCAAACAACCTTGTCCGTGGACGATACTGCCGATGTCGTTGCGGCATTGAAGGAAAAGTTTCCCGCGATCGTGGGGCCGGGCAAGGAAGATATTTGTTATGCCACGACCAACCGTCAGGAAGCGGTCAAGGCCATTGCACCCCGGTGCGATGCATTGATGGTGATCGGGGCACCGAATTCGTCCAATTCCAACCGTCTGGTGGAGGTTGGTGTGGCGTATGGATGTGAAAAAGCCATTCTGGTTCAGCGGGCAAAAGAAATCGACTGGTCATGGTTTGAAAGTATTCAAACGCTGGGGCTGACAGCCGGTGCATCGGCCCCCGATGTTCTGATCGACGAAGTCATCGCAGCAGCGAAAGAGCGTTTTGCCGTGACGGTGGAAGAAGTTTCCATCACGAGGGAGAATGTGGTTTTCAATATTCCCCGTATTCTGCGCGATGCGGAAGAGCGTGTGGCCTGATCTTCCGCCTGTATTGTCGTGCCGCTTTTTGCATGGTATGACAAATACATGGCCGTCTATACCCAAATTTCCGAAGATCAATTAAAGGACTTCCTACGCCTTTACGATATTGGCGGGCTGGTTTCCTATGAGGGGATCGAGGCAGGGGTCAGCAACACAAATTATTTCGTGACGACGGATAAGGCGCGTTATGTTCTGACCTTATTCGAACCACACCGGGTGAATGAAAACGATCTCTCCTTTTTCATAGATTATGCGATTGCGTTGGAAAAAGGCGGCGTTCCATGCCCGGAAACGATTTTGCAAAAAAACGGTGCGGCCTATTCATCGCTGTGCGAACGTCCGGCGGCCTTTTTTTCTGTGCTGCAAGGTGAGGGTGGCAGCGTGGGCATTCTTACGCCTGAGCTTTGCGAAAAAGCGGGCCGCGTATTGGCCAGAATGCATCTTGCCGCGGCGGGTATGACAGAAACAATGCCAAACCATTTCGGTATGACACGTTGGGAGAAATGGGTCGAAGGTATGGGGGGGAAGATGGATGCCATCACACCCGATCTATACCGGCAGACGAAAAAAGAGCTGGCCTATTTAAAATCCTGTTGGCCGCACAATCTTACAAAAGGTCCCATTCACGCCGATTATTTTGCCGATAACGTGTTCTTTTGGGACGGTGAAATTACGGGCGTAATCGATTTCCATTTCGCGTGCACGGATTATTTTGTCTATGACCTCGCCATTGCCTTGAATGCCTGGTGTTTTGATGCTGCCAATATGTTTCAGTCAGGGCGCATGCAGGCGATGATCCAGGGGTATAACGCGATCCGCCCGTTGAGCGCTCCTGAAAAGAAAGCCCTGCCGATTTTGTTGCGTGCGGCATCATTGCGGTTTCTTTTATCGCGTGTCGAAGAAAAACTGGCATGGAAAGAGGGCGATTTTATGAAACCGCACGATCCGCTGGTTTTTGAAAAGCGCCTGAAACATTTTCAAACCTATACGGTGCCTTTATGAGCGCATCCTTCGTTGAAATCTTTACCGATGGCGCATGCAGCGGCAATCCGGGCCCCGGCGGCTGGGCGGCGTTGCTCCGTTACAACGGTCATGAAAAGGAAATTTCCGGCGGTGAACCCGATACGACCAACAACCGTATGGAAATGATGGCGGTGATAGAGGCATTATCGGCCTTGAAAAAACCTTCACGCGTCAAACTCTATACGGACAGCCAGTATGTGCAAAAAGGCGTTGTCGAATGGATGGACGGTTGGAAGGCCAAGGGATGGAAAAAGGTCAAGAATGTCGATCTTTGGCAACGAATCGATTCGCTTCTGGATGTCCACAAGGTCGAATTCCATTGGGTGCGCGGCCATGATGGCCACAAAGAAAACGAGCGTGTGGATAAGTTGGCTGTCGCAGCGATTCCAAAACCTTAGAAATTTTTATCCACAGGCTTACCCTCGACCTCCATGGAACTTTTAAGATTCCATTAATGTTTGCCCATCAGCATTGGATGTAACGCAAGCAAGGAGGTTTGCCATGACGAACCATACAGAACAGACCAAAGACGATGTTTTTGAAAACGTGTTTTTGCCTTTGCCGCCGCTGGGAGGGATGGAAAGTATAGAGCTGGAGGTATATGCACGGTTTATGCGCCATATCCGCATGGTGCCGAACAGCAATATTGATATAAAGGTGTTGTCCGCCATTCAATTTACGTCCGATATGATGGATTTGAACGATGCCGTGGTGTCTAAAATCCTCGCCGATATGGGGCTGCGCGCACCGCGCCGCGCGTTTCCCGAAAGCTATCTCGATCATGTGGACCAGAGCCTGATGCGTTCCGGTTGGGATGTGGGCGGACCGTGTGCGTCCAGTATCGATATGAAACGCTTCTGGGACGAGATTGGTGAAGATAAATTCGCCCCGTTCAAGCGCGATTATCCCCGCGTTCAGGAACCGGTGCGGGTGTAATCCGGTTTTAGGAATTGGGAAGGGTGATCGTTCCTTGAAGATAGGTTAAGCATTGGCCGCCTATCTGGACACGGTCGCCCTTCATTTCGCAATAGAGCGTGCCGCCGCGGGCGGATAATTGTCTGGCAACCATTTTGGTTTTTCCCAGCCGTTCAGACCAAAACGGTATGAGGTTGCAGTGCGTAGATCCCGTCACAGGATCTTCTTCTATTCCATCACCGGCGCAGAACATCCGGCTTACGAAATCGCAATTGTCTGTTTTTGATGCAGGTGCGGTAATAAGCACCCATTTGTCTGCCTTTTGAAGGGTTTTAAAGTCAGGTTGGATGTTGCGTATGGCATCGCTGTCGGAATAAACCAGCATATAATCCCTGCTTTGATATATTTCGAGAGGTTTCACGCCGCCCAGTCCTTCAAGAACATGGGGTGGCATAGTGTCAATTTTTTCTGGCGGCCTGCTGGGAAAGTCCAGATAAAGAATGTCACCTTCTTTTCGGACGCCAAGTTCGCCCACCTGGCGCGTTCTAAAGACAATGTTGTCTGTTTCGTGTCCGAGATGTCTGAAAATCACATGGGCCGCAGACAGGGTTGCATGGCCGCACAGGTCAATCTCCGACATGGGGGTAAACCACGTAATGTCGTAGAAACCATCACGCGGGACGATAAAGGCGGTTTCGGAGAGGTTGTTTTCCGCCGCAATTTTTTGCATGACGTCATTGTCCAGCCATTCGTCAAGAACGACAACGGCAGCCGGGTTGCCCTTGAACATTTCGTCCGTGAAGGCGTCTATTTGATAGATCGGGAATGTTTTTTCAGTCATTGAATTGCTGTTTGTATTTTTCGCGGTCGATCGGTTCTTTGTCCGACGGGTTGGGGCGGAGGCCGCGATTGTCCATCGGCATGGTTCCGTTTTCATCATTTTCGCCCGAACCGATCAGATTGTTCAGGAGGTTTTGAAAGCTGAAATCGCTCGCCACGCTGGTGATGCTGTAATAGGACTTTGCCGGTTTCGATGTGGCGGTGGTCATGATATCGCGCCAGACTTTTGCCGGAACCAAACCACCCGTTACATGTTTCATGGGGGAATTGTCATCATTCCCAACCCACACGGCGGCGGCATATTTGTTGGTAAAACCGATGAACCATGCATCGCGGAAATCCTGTGATGTGCCGGTTTTTCCAGCGGCCACATAGGGGCCTTGCGCCGCCTGTCCCGTTCCGTATTGCACAACGGATTGCATCATCCCGACCAGTTGATTGATATAACCACGGGCGACTACCTGCCTTGCGGTCACATCGCGGGGTTGTTCATACAAAACGGTGCCGTCTTCTTTTGTGACACGAACAATCGAAAAGGGTTGCACCGCCACACCGCCGCGGCCGATGGTGGCGTAGGCTGTGACCATTTCGGTCATGGGGACGCCGTTGGATCCCAGTGCAAGGGAGAGGTTTGGTTCAAGATCCGCGGTGATGCCGAGCCTGCGGGCCATACCCACCACGGCATCGGGGCCGACATCTTTGGCAAGATTGACGGAGACGGTGTTCAAGGAACGGGTCAAAGCCTGTGTCAGTGTGACTTCGCCGTAATATTCATTGCCGTAGTTTTGCGGGCGATACCGGCCTTCGGTAATCGGTTCGTCCACGATGGTGCTGTTGGGACTCCAGCCATGCTCCAGCGCGGTGAGGTACACGATCGGTTTGAAGGATGAACCCGGAGAGCGCAGCGAATTTGTTGCACGGTTATACTGGCTGAGATCGTAATCGCGCCCGCCGACCATGGCGACGATGGCCCCGTCCAGCGTCATGACGACCGCCGCGCCTTGGGAAAGTTTATAGGTGGAACCATAGGTCAACACGGCCTTGGTGATGGATTCTTCGGCTTTTGCCTGAATGTCGCGGTCAAGTGTGGTTTCGACGACAATATCTTCTTCGGGGATTCCCAGAACGCCTTCAACCTGGCTCACCACATAATCTGTGAAATAACGAAGCGTATCGCCGCTGGATGGTTTTCGGGGCGGGGAGGGGGGGAGGCTGTCCAGTTTTTTGTATTCGGCCTCGTCGAGATAACCTGCCTCCTGCATGGCCTTTAAAACGACGCGTGTGCGCTGTGCCGAAAGGCTGGGGTTGGCACTGGGCGAATAACGGGATGGAGCCTTTAAAAGTCCCGCGATGGTCGCGGCTTCGCGCAACGTCAGTTGTTTTGCAGACTTGTTGTAATAGACATGAGCTGCGGCATCGATCCCATAGGCACCGGCACCCAGATAGACGCGGTTCAAATACGCGCTCAGGATTTCATCCTTGGTCAGCTTGTTTTCCAGCCAGACGGCAAGCATCGCTTCCTGAACTTTACGTTTGAAGGAACGCTCGCGGGAGAGGAAAAGGTTTTTGGCAAGCTGCTGCGTGATGGTCGATCCGCCCTGAACCACACCGCCATGCGCGATGTTGACGGCAAACGCCCGCAGGATACCAACCGGATCAACGCCATAATGATAATAGAAACGCCTGTCTTCGGTGGCGATGATGGCTTCGGGAACATAGGGGGGAAGATCTTTGACCGAAATCGTTTCACCCTTTAAATCACCATAACGGTCGATGATGGTGCCGTCATTCGCCTTGATGGTGATGGTCGGGCGGCGTTGGAATGCCATTTGTTCGGTGATGTCGGGCAATTCCCGTGCGAACCAGGCCAGAACCGCGCCGAGGAACAACGCACCCCAGAGCCCCAGGACAAATACCCATTTTATTGTTCCACCGATGAACCGGCCCATGCTGTTTTCACTGACTTTTGCGTTTTTCTTTTTTGTCTTGGCCATAGGGTTTATTGCCGGAAAATGGTTTAAAAATGACGGTTTAGGCAGATTTAGAGGATATTGGCGGCTTTCTCAAGCCGCTTTTCTAAAGCAGGAACAGCGATGCCAGCCCCAAAAAGCCCAAAAATCCCACCACATCCGTGACCGTGGTCAGGAAAATGGAGGAGGAAACGGCGGGGTCCGCCCCGAATTTATCAAGGATCAGCGGGATGGACGCGCCGAACAGGCCCGCGCAGATCAAGTTCATGATCATGGAAACCCCGATGACGAAACCCAGCATGGGATTGTGGAACCAGCCCCACGCAATCAGCCCCATAATGACGGCAAAGCCTGCGCCGTTGAGCACACCCATCAGCGTTTCCTTTCCGATAATCCGGAACATGTTTGAACGGGACAGTTCCCGTGTGGCGAGCGCGCGCACGGCCACGGTCATGGTTTGTGTACCGGCATTGCCGCCCATCGAGGCGACAATCGGCATTAGAACGGCGAGGGCGACAATGTCTTTGATCGTTCCCTGAAAGAACGAAATGATGTAGGAGGCAAACACGGCCGTGACGAGATTAAGCGCAAGCCAGCGGAACCGTCCCGCCGTTGTCGGCCACAAATCGGAATAAAGGCTGGATTCTTCCACCCCGGCGAGTTTCAGGATGTCTTCTTGCGCCTCTTCATCAATCACGTCGATCACGTCATCGATGGTGATCACGCCGATCAGGCGGCCGTCTTCATCCACAACCGGCGCGGAACCCAAATCTTCGCGGCGGAAGAGGTGGGCGACATCTTCCTGATCCATCGTGGCCGGGATGATGTGAATGTCTTCGAGGCTGATCTCCTTGATCTTTTCCGATCTTTTGGCGCGGACGAGGCGGTTGAGCGGGATTTCCCCCACGACGTGATAGTATGGATCGATCACGATCAAATCATAAAATTCTTCGGGCAAGTCTTCGGCGGCGGCCCGCAAATAATCGATGGTTTTTCCAACCGTCCAGAATTGTGGAATGGCCACATATTCCCGCTGCATCAAACGCCCGGCGGATTCTTCGGGATAGGTTAGACCTTCTTCGATCGCAATCCGGTCTTTGGATGAAAGTTTTTTCAAAACCTCTTTTTGAAAGGCGGGGTCAAGATCGGTGATCAGGTTCAGGGCATCATCCGAATCCAGTTCGGAAATAATCCGCGCAACCTTTGCCGGCGGCATATCGGAGAGGATATTCCCGCGCAGTTCGTAATCCAGGTGGGCATAAAAATCCGGTTCCAGAAGATCGGCGTATTTCTCCAAAAAATCCCGGCGTGTGCCGCGATCCAGTTTCTGGAAGAGATCGGCCATTTCTCCTTCGGAAAGTTCTTCTACAACGGCCTTGAGTGCATAGACATCTTCGTCCTCGATCGCCCGGCGGAGGCTGACCATATGCTCGTCCATTTCCTGGACATAAACGTCACCGTTCATGTCTTCGGAAACATCGGCCGTGTTTTCGGATCCCCTTTCTTTGGAAAGGGGGTCGAGCGTATCGCTCATAAGCACCCCTATGATCAGGCAGCGTTGGATTTAGACGGTCGTTGCTGGTCCTCGGCGGCCTGAACGGCAACGCTGGCCAGCGCGGACACGTTGAGTATACCACGGGTTGTGACCGATGGCGTGAGAATATACGAAGGTTTGGAGACGCCCAAGAGTACGGGGCCGATCGGTATGCCTTCGCCCAAAACCTTCAGAAGGTTGAAGGAGATGTTGGCGGCCTCGATATTGGGCATGATCAACAGATTCGCATCGCCCTTCAGCGTGGAATTGGGCATCAGGGATTTGCGCACCGATTCGGACAAGGCCGTGTCGGCATGCATTTCGCCATCGATTTCCAGATCGGGGGCGCGCTGTTTCAAATCGATCGTCGCCAGCCGCATTTTACAGGCACTGTCATCCTTTCGTGACCCAAAGTTTGAATGGGATAGAAGGGCGACTTTGGGCACGATCCCGAACCGGCGGATTTCTTCGGCCGCGAGGAGGGTCATTTCGGAGATTTGTGAAATGCTGGGGTCGGGGTTGACGTGCGTATCGCAAATGAAAAACGTGCCGCGGGGCAGGAGCAGGGCCCGCAAGGCGGCAGCCGTTTCTACACCGGGTTGTAAGCCGATGATGTCCACGACATGTTGCATGTGGTGATGGAAATCACCGATACAGCCGCAGATGATGGCGTCCGCTTCGCCGCGCTGAACCATCAAGGCACCGATAATGGTGGGTGATGTTCGCACCATCAACCGGGCGACCGCAGGCGTCACGCCGCGGCGTTCCATGATTTTGTGATAGGTTTCCCAATAGGATTTATACCGCGGGTCGTCTTGCGGATCGACCAATTCGAAATCATCGCCTTCTTTCATGCGAAGGCGCAGGCGTTTGATCCGTGTTGTTACAACATCACGCCGGCCGATAATGATCGGGCGTGCGACTTTTTCATCCAGAACCATCTGGATGGCGCGAAGAACGTGGTCTTCCTCCCCTTCACAGTAAACCAGTTTTTTCTGAACGCGTTTTGCATGGGCGAAAATCGGGCGCATGACCATGGTGGATCGCGCAAAGTTTTGTTGTAGTTTTTCGCGGTACGCATCCCAATCCTTGATCGGGCGAACGGCAACGCCCGTTTCCATCGCGGCCTTTGCCACGGCGATGGGCAGTTCGGTAATCAGGCGCGGATCGAAAGGTTTGGGGATCAGGTAGGTGGGGCCGAATTCCAGCGTTTCATCCGGATAGGCGGCAATCACTTCGTCCGTGGCTTCGCGGCGGGCGAGCGCGGCGATGGCGCGAACGCAGGCGACCTTCATTTCCTCGTTGATCGCGGTGGCACCGACATCCAGTGCGCCGCGGAAGATGTACGGGAAACACAGGACGTTGTTGACCTGATTCGGAAAATCCGAACGGCCCGTGCAGATGACGGCATCCGGTTTTCCTTTGCGTGCCTCATCGGGCATGATTTCCGGGGTGGGGTTGGCAAGCGCCATGATCAACGGGGCTTTGCCCATCTTCGCCACCTTTTCGGCGTTCAGGACGTTTGCACCGGACAGGCCGAGGAAGATATTGGCATCTTCCAGCGCATCTTCGAGCGTGCGCGCATTCGTGGCATTCGCAAATCCTTCCTTATACGGATCCATGCCTTCCTTGCGGCCTTTGTAAACAACGCCTTTACGGTCGCAAATGATGATGTTGTCTTTGGGCATTCCCAAAAGAACCAAAAGGTTCAAGCAGGCGAGAGCGGAAGCACCGGCACCGTTGGCAACCAGCTTTACATCCGTGATTTTTTTGCCCGTATATTCCAACCAGTTCAGGATGGCGGCGGAAACGATGATCGCCGTGCCGTGCTGGTCGTCATGGAAGACCGGAATCTTCATCCGTTCACGCAGGCGTTTTTCAATTTCAAAACATTCCGGTGCCTTGATGTCTTCAAGGTTGATACCGCCAAAGGACGGCTCCAGACGGGCGACTGTTTCCACGAATTGATCGATGCCGGTTTCGTCAACCTCGATGTCAAAGGAATCGATGTTGGCGAATTTTTTGAAAAGGACGGATTTTCCTTCCATCACGGGTTTGGAGGCCAGCGCGCCAATATCGCCAAGACCCAGAACGGCGGTACCGTTGGAAATGACGGCGACGATATTTCCGCGCGATGTGTAGTCCAGGGCCTTTAGCGGGTCTTTTTCAATCTCCAGACAGGGAATGGCAACGCCCGGCGAATAGGCCAGCGAAAGGTCCCGTTGGGTCGTCAGCGACGTCGTCGGTTTTATCGAAATTTTACCCGGCGTCGGGAGACGGTGATAATCAAGGGCAGCCTGACGGAGATCGTTGTCATCGGACATCGGATAGGACCTTTTTAAAAGAGTTTACAACACCCTCATCTTCGCCGAGGGGGGGTCCCCCAGCAAGATGGTGCGGCCAAGAAGACTCGAACTTCCACGGGATCTCTCCCACAGCGACCTCAACGCTGCGCGTCTACCAATTCCGCCATGGCCGCGGATTTGTCATTCAAAGACAAGAGGTTCCTATCAAAACGCGTTCGTGCCCGCAAGCACTACCCGCATTGCAATGCGGGATATTTAGAGAAAGGGTCACGGCGCGTCAATCATGGATTTTTCGCCTTTGCCCCGCTCGGCTCAAAAAGTGATTTCAAATCCGTGCCGGAGAGCTTAAAAAACCGGGATGGAATGGAAAACTGAGCCCCGGCCCGTGGACTATCCGGATGCGGTTTTCGGGATGGAAAGCCGTGTTGCTGATATTCATAACAATACGGTGAGCGAATATGTCTGGCTGCTGGAACACCCGCCGCTTTATACGGCGGGGACGAGTGCCGATTCTAAGGATTTGATCGATCCACGCTTTCCGGTTTTTCAAACGGGGCGGGGCGGAGAATATACCTATCATGGGCCGGGTCAGCGGGTCTGTTATGTGATGCTTGATCTTAAAAAACGTCAAAAAGTCCCTGATATTAAAAAATATGTTTGCGATTTGGAGGAATGGATCATTTGCACGCTGGCGCATTTTGGCGTGGCGGGGGAACGTCGTGCCGGACGGGTTGGAATCTGGGTGGTGACACCGGCGGGGGAAAAGAAAATCGCCGCCATCGGTGTCCGCATCCGGCACTGGGTGACCTATCACGGGATTGCCATAAACGTGAACCCGGATCTGACGCATTTCGCGGGCATTGTCCCGTGTGGGATTTCGGAATACGGCGTGACCTCGCTGGCCGATCTGGGCAGGGACGTTTCCATGGGTGATCTGGATGCTGCGTTAAAAGAGGAGTTCGGGCGCGTTTTCGGGTCTGATCAGTCCGCCGCCATGGGCAGAGATTGTGCTTGAACATAGTCTGCGCAAAACGAAATTAATTTATCAATGTCTTCTTTTAGTCCATTGAAGTTTTTTGATTTTTTGCAATTTTCTTCATCCATATAAAGGCTGCGCGCAATTTCGATCTGGAGCGAGTGTCGCCCTGTGGCGGGGTTCGCATAACGGCGCACGAGTTCCACCCCTTTATAGGGATCGTTGATGGCAACCTTGTAGCCAGCCTTTTTCAGAAAATCCCGCAAGGCGTGGGTGAAGCCTGTATCGCAGGTGGTGCCATCGCGGTCACCCAGCACGAAATCCGCCTGCCGCAGCGGGTTTACGCGAAAGGCACTGCTTTCCTGCGATGGCATGGAATGGCAGTTGATGTGCCAGACTTGCCCGTGGCGGTAATGGGTCTCTTCGATCAGGGTTTCGAGCGCGGTGTGGTAGGGGCGGTAGTAAGTGTCAATCCGCGCTTTGATTTCCGCGGCTTTTAGTGCGCGATCGTAAAGCGGTACGCCCGGTTTGACGAGCCGGCGGATCAGGCCGATTCCGGCGTGGGAGCGGGGCGTTGCCGCAATTTCTTCGGGCCAGATGTCTTCCAGAAGGTCGATGTCGATGTCCTTCTCACAACGGTTCACGTCAATATAGGTGCGCGGGAAATGCGCGCAGAGCAGGGCCGCCCCCATATCCGGTGCGGCGCCGAACAATTCGTCCACATACTTATCCTCCGCCTTTTCCAGCGCATCAAAGGTGCAGGCATGGTCAAAATCGGCGGGGTAAATGGTGCCGCTGTGCGGAGAATCGAAGACCAGCGGCAAGGAATTCCGCGGTTTTAGCAGCGTATAGACCCCTGAAACTGTTTCCTTGTGTAACGTATTCATTCCTTTATATATTCTCACGGGTGTCATCCTGAGCGCAAGCGAAGGATCTTGGGTTTTGGCTGTTTTTATGAGATTCTTCAGTCACTTCGTTCCTTCAGAATGACACTGTTTTATAAATAAGGAATAAATAAATGCACGATATTAAAGCCATTCGCCAGGATCCCGCCGCCTTTGATGCGGCTATGAAGCGCCGCGGCCTTGCCGCGGTCTCGCCATCCATCCTGACGCTGGATGAAGAACGTCGTCTGGTCCAGACGGAGCTTCAAACGCTTCAAAGCGAACGGAATGAAAAATCCAAAAATATCGGACAAATCAAAGCCAAGGGCGGCAATGCTAATGAATTGATGGAAGAGGTCAACGCCATCAAGGACAAGATGTCCGGCCTTGAAGTGCGCGAAAAAGAGCTCGCAATCCAGTTGGAAGACATTCTTTCCAGCCTGCCGAACGTGCAGGCCAAAGATATTCCGGACGGGGTGGATGAAACGCAGAATGTCGAGGTGCGCAAGCATGGCGAACCCGGTCGCCGGAACGAAAAAATTCCCGACCATTCCGACATTGGTGAAAAGCTCGGCATGATGGATTTCGAGGTTGCGGCCAAAATGTCCGGCTCGCGGTTCGTCCTGATGCATTCCGGGCTTGCCCGTCTGGAGCGGGCGATTGCGCAATTGATGCTGGATACACATACGATGGAGCATGGATATACCGAAGTATCGCCGCCAATTTTGGTGAATGATAAAACCATGTTCGGGACGGGACAGTTGCCCAAATTTCGTGACGATCAGTTCCAGACCACGCGCGGCGACTGGCTGGTGCCGACCGCCGAGGTGCCGTTGACCAACATAGTGGCCGAAGAAATCGTGGAGGAAGAATCCCTGCCGCGCCGTTACACGGCCTTTACGCCCTGTTTCCGTCAGGAAGCGGGCGCCGCCGGTAAGGATACAAAAGGCATGATCCGCCAGCACCAGTTTTACAAGGTGGAAATGGTGTCGATCACAACACCGGAACAATCGGTGCAAGAACATGAACGGATGACGCAATGCGCGGAAAACATCCTGAAAAAACTTGAACTCCCCTACCGCACGATCGTTCTATGCACAGGCGATGCGGGCTTTTCATCGTATAAAACCTATGATGTGGAAGTCTGGTTGCCATCGCAGGGGCGTTACCGCGAGATTTCGAGCTGCTCCAACTGCGGGGATTTTCAGGCGCGGCGCATGAACGCCCGTTGCCGCGCGAAGGGGGAAAAGAATACCCGTTTTGTCCATACGCTGAACGGATCGGGCCTTGCGGTTGGTCGGACGTTGATTGCGGTTTTGGAAAACTATTATGACCCGGCCGATGGCGGCGTGTTCGTTCCGGCGGCCCTCAAACCCTATATGGGCGGGGTTGAAAAAATCCTCCCCTTAAAGGGATAAAAGAGCAGGGATTATGACGCAAAGAAACCTCAGCCCCGGACAAAGTACGCTGCTTGATTTTATTCGGGGGCTTGCGGCGTGGTCCGTGCTGATCGGTCATAGTGCCCAAATCCTTCTGCCCTCCAATCCTTTGGCGCAAATGAATATGCAAGGGGCGGGGGTTTTTATTTTTTTTCTGCTGTCAGGCTTTTTGATCACCTATAGCGCGCTGCGCAAGCATAACGATCCGTCATACGGGTTTGGTGCGTATTTCATCGACCGGTTTTGCCGGATTTTCATTGCGTATATTCCCGCCCTGTTTTTCGTTTTGATTGTTGATTATTTTACGTTGCAGTTTCTGGCGCCGGGGGAAATTGTCAATGGATACACGGATCTGGGTGCGCGCTATAATCTTATGACATGGTTTGGCAATCTGTTCATGATGCAGGATTATCCGGCTTTTCAGATTTTGAGCGTCGCGGGTGTGATCCCCGAAAGCGCGGCGATCAAATCTTTTGGTTCGGCGGCACCGTTTTGGACCATTTCCATCGAATGGTGGATTTATATGGTGTTCGGTGTGATCGCGCTGGTTTACGTTCGTCAAAAAAAATGGCCGAAAGTCTGGCACTGGCCCTTGCTGGGTTTGATTGCGCTGGAACCCTTCTATCATTTTGTCACGGGGCCGGACAATTGCCTGACCATGCTTTGGGTTATGGGGATGCTGGTGTGTATGTTGTTTTTGTATCCGCCAAAATGGCTAGATTTTTCAAATGCGAACATTCGCATCGTGATGGTTCTCTGCGCCCTGTTTGCGGTTGTTTGCATGGCGATGCGGATCGTCGGTCTTCGCCTCGACGGCAGCACGGATTTTCTGGAATTCCAGTTCGCGGTTTATATGGCGATGCTGGTTTTTGGAACACTTTTCTTCCTGTCCGACAAAATCGACTTCCCGAAATTTTTCAAAAAGATTTCTTGGTTTGTGGCCGATTACAGCTATTCCCTTTACCTGACCCATCACACGATCGTGATTTTTCTGGCAGCTTATTTCAAACGCAGTGACGATCCGGCCATTTTCTGGATGGCCATAGTTTTGTCCAACCTGCTGGCCATATTTTTCTGGTTTTTGTTCGAACGGCATTATAAGCGGCTGGCCCGCTGGATGAAGATGCGGTTTTTGGGGCAAAAAACTTGAGTGCGGACCTGCTTTGACCTTACAATAAGAGCGTTGACGTTCTCTATTGTCATATTCTTGGGCTTTCCGCTTTGACCAATCACAACGAAAAAAAGAAACAGCTTCTGGTGCATTTGCGCGCGTCTTCGGGAATTGAAGATGACCGCGTGCTGGCCGCGATGGGGGCGATCCCGCGCCACGAATTCGTGCCCGACGGGCCGTTGCAGACGGAGGCCTGGGACGACATTGCGTTGCCCATCGGTGAAGGTCAGACGATTTCGCAGCCGACAGTGGTGGCAACGATGACGCAGGCCCTTGAACTCACCGACCGTCACAAGGTTCTGGAGATTGGGACGGGTTCGGGGTATCAGGCGGCCATCCTTTCCAAATTATGCCGCCGCGTTTATTCGATCGAGCGGCACAAATCGCTGCTTGATAAGGCGGAACAGATGTTCCACCGGCTGGAGCTGGGAAATATCACCACCATCTGTGCGGACGGGATGCGCGGTTGGCCGCGTATTCACGGGATCGACCAACATCCGTTTGATCGCGTGATCGTCACCTGCGCCGCGCGTCATGCGCCGCCGCCCGCTTTGATCGAACAGCTTTGCGTGGGCGGTATCATGGTTATCCCGATCGGCCCGCCGGGGGAACAGATGTTGAAACGGTATCAAAAGGAAAGCGATGAAACCTATTCCATCCGCAATCTGATGCCCGTGCGGTTTGTGCCGCTTCTTCCCGATGTCGCCGGCAAGGAGGGACGGAAGGAGGTTGTGGCATAGAATGAATAAATTTACCGCCGTTTCCATCGCCTTCTCCAGTCTTTTGCTGGCATCTTGTTGGACGCCAACGGGAATGCAACACCCCGTGGAGGTTGTTGCCTATGGCGCAAAATCCGGTGCGGGTAGCACGGGTATTCATACCATGCTGGCGGGTGATACGGTCTATACGGTATCGCAACATTATAATTTACCCCTGCGGGATATTATCACCGTCAATGCGTTGTCCGCGCCGTACAGATTGCCGGCCGGATACCGTTTGAAATTGCCGCCGCCCAATGAATATAAAGTGCAGGCGGGCGATACGTTGAACGGCATATCGCGCCTCTTTAATATCAGTGTCAGCGAAACCGCGCGGATCAACGATCTTTCCGAACCTTTCATTTTGAAACGCGGACAAATTTTACGCCTTCCGGCGCGGCAGCCGAAATTGGCCGAAGAATTTTCTGCATCGCCTGCCGTTCTGGAACCGGAAAATGTTGCACCGGTAAAGGTGGCCAGCGTGGAGGCCGAAGCATTGCCGCCGCCGCCCGGTATGGGCGGGAATGTGGAAACAACACCTGCAACGGTAAAACCATCCGCCGGATTTCCGCCGCAACCCAATGCCAAACCCGCCGTGGTGACATCGACATCCGCGCCGGCAAAGGTCCAGCAGGCCAGTGTTATACAGCCGGACATCACACCCAAGGTTCCGGTGCGCACGGGGCGTTTCATGCGGCCCGTGGATGGGAAGGTGATTTCATCCTATGGCCCGAAACCGGACGGGCTTCATAATGACGGGGTGAATATCCGCGCGCCGAAAGGAACGCCCGTGCGCGCCGCCGAAAACGGCGTGATCGCCTATACAGGGTCCGGAATGTCCGGCTATGGCAACCTGATTTTGATCAGGCATCAGGATCGTTGGATGACCGCCTATGCGCACATGGATAAAATTCTGGTGAAAAAGGGCGATGTGGTGAAAGCGGGACAATCGATCGGTACCGTCGGCAGCACGGGGCAGGTGGATTCCCCGCAGCTTCATTTCGAAGTGCGCAAAGGCACTGATCCCGTCGATCCCGCAAAATATATCTAAACTAGATTTTCTTTTTTTGTTGTCCCGCGATGGCCTGAATGAATTGCCATGCAACGCGGCCGGAACGGTTGCCGCGGGTACGAAACCATTCGATGGCATCAGCTTCTTCAAATTTAAGGCCGTATTTTTTGCAATAGCCCGCGATCATGACGAGATAGTCATCCTGCGAACACGGATAAAAGCCGAGCCATAAACCAAAACGATCGGAGAGCGATACTTTTTCTTCCACGCTTTCACCGGGATGTATGGCGGTTGACCGTTCGTTTTCGATCATCTGCCGCGGGATCAAATGGCGGCGGTTTGATGTGGCATAAAAAACGACATTGTCCGGTCGGCCTTCTATCCCGCCCTCCAGAATGGCTTTCAAGGATTTATAAGAACTGTCCTGTTCATCGAACGACAGATCATCACAGAACAAAATAAAGCGGTGACCTGATTCAGTGCGGAGCAGATCAAGCAGGGCGGGGAGGGAGTGGATGTCTTCGCGGTAAATTTCGATCAGTTTGAGCGGCGTGGTTTTTTCAATCTCCGCATGCACCGCTTTGACCAGTGAGGATTTGCCCATCCCGCGCGCTCCCCAGAGCAGCGCGTTGTTGGCGGCGTATCCTTGTGCAAACTGGCGCGTATTGGCGATGAGCGTTTCCATTTGCGGGCCGATCCCGACCAGAAGATCAAGCGGAAGCGCATGACCATCCGACACGGGTTTTAAGGAAAGGGCGGAGGATTGCCAGAGCCAGAGGCCCGAAGAATCCCAGTTTTCCGGTGGTTTGGCTGCGCCGGTGCCAGATCCGGCCTCCAGCGCGCGGGCCACGCGTTCCAGCAGATTTTCAAGGGTTTTGGCCTGTTGATCGTCCATGATTCCCGCTTGCGTTTGGGTTATGGGACGTTATAGTCCCTTCCATATTGGAATTTCAATGATTTATAGAAAAAGGAGCATGAAAACATGCTGATCTCTCAGGCACTTGCGCAAGACACCCCTCCGGCCCCCGTGGTGACCGAAGGCACCGCCGTGCCAACCGATGCCGGGGCCGCGACGCCGCCCAGCACGCAAAACATCCTGTTCCAGAACGTGGCCATGATCGGCCTGTTGGTCTTCATGTTCTATTTCCTTTTGATCCGTCCGCAACAAAAACGGTTTAAAGAACACAAGGATATGCTCGATGCGTTGAAAGTCGGCGACAAGATCGTCACGTCCGGCGGTCTGATCGGCAAGATCGAGAAGCTGGTCGATAACGATGAAGTGATCGTCGATCTGGGCAACGGCGTCAAAGTGACCGCCGTGCGCAGCATGATCCAATCGAAAGAAGAAAAAACGGCCTCGGCTGTTGAAAAGAAATAAGACGACAATAAAGAAGCAAAACCATGGTTCAAATTCCGCTCTGGAAACGCCTTCTCATCATCGGTACGGTGGTTCTTGCCATCCTGTTCGCCGCGCCAAACCTCTTTGAAAAAAAGGGGGATGTGGCACCGACGGGGATCATGTCATGGTTGCCGCATAAAACGGTCAATCTCGGCCTTGATCTGCAGGGCGGTTCGTACCTGCTGCTTCAGGTGGATCTGGACACCGTCACCAAGCAACGCTCGGAAGATCTGGTGTCGTCTTTGCGTCCTGCGCTCCGTGAAAAGAATATCGGTTATAAACGTCTGGCCGCCATTCCGGGCGGTGGCGTGCGCGTGACATTGCGCGATGCCGGCGATGCCGACAAGGTACGTGAGGCAATCGCCACGCTGGACAACACACTGACGATCAGTGCAACGGGTGATGCGGTACAGGGCGTGTTTTCCGATATGGCCGTCAAACAATTGAAAGACGAAATTATAAGCCAGTCGGTGGAAATTGTCCGCCGCCGGATCGATGAAACCGGGACGAACGAACCCATCATTCAACGTCAGGGTGATGACCGTATCATCGTGCAGTTGCCGGGGCTGGATGATCCCGACCGGGTCAAACAGCTTCTGGGCCGGACGGCAAAATTGTCGTTCCATCTTGTGAATATGGATGTGGCGTCCAGCAACACGCGCGAAACGGGCGGAGATATGGTGCTGCCAATGGCCGAACAGCCGGGGCAAACGCTGGCGGTCAACCGCCGCGCTGAAATTACGGGTGATATGCTGGTGACGGCCGCCTATGCGCAGGATCAGAACGGCCAACCGGCGGTGTCTTTCCGTTTCAACCCGATCGGTACCAAAAAATTCTGTGATCTTTCCCGTACGAACGTAAACAAATTGTTCGCCATCGTTTTAGACGGCACGATCATCAGCGCGCCTGTGATCCGTGAGCCTATCTGCGGCGGATCGGGACAGATTTCCGGGAATTTTACGTTGAAAGAAGCCAACGATCTGGCCATTCTTTTGCGTGCCGGCGCATTGCCCGCACCGCTGCATATTATAGAAGAGCGCACGGTCGGCCCGACGCTGGGTGCGGATTCCATCGATGCAGGGAAAAAGGCCGCGCTTCTGGGTCTGGGGTTTGTCTTCGTCCTGATGGTCGGAAGTTATAGCCTGTTCGGTTTGTTTTCCTGTATCGGAATGCTGGTCAACCTTGCCATTTGTTTTGGTTTTTTGTCCCTGATTCAGGCGACGCTGACCATGCCGGGGATCGCGGGTCTTGTGCTCACCGTTTGCGTATCGGTGGATGCCAACGTGTTGATCTATGAACGTATCCGCGAAGAACTCCGCACGGGCCGTTCGCCGATTTCGGCCATCGACAACGGGTTTAAAATCGCGTTCGGCACTATTTTAGATGCGAACATGACCGGGCTTTTTGCCGCGCTGATCCTCTATATGCTAGGGACAGGGCCGATCAAAGGGTTTGCGGTAACCACCGCCATCGGTACTGTGGCATCGTTCTTCACGGCCATTTCGGTCGTGCGGTTGATGATCGTTTACTGGCTGGGACGCCGTCGTCCCACGGCCCTGCCTGTTTAAAAGAAAGACCTGTATCATGTGGACCGGTATCAAACTTATACCCGACAACACCAATATTGATTTCATCGGCGGACGGATGTTTGCCTTCTTCGTCACGTTTGTGATGATTGCGGGGTCGATCGTACTTTTGTTTACGCATGGGCTGAACTTCGGTATCGATTTTACGGGCGGGACGCTCATTGAAATCGAAACAAAGCAAACCCCTGATCTTGCGAAAATGCGCGAAGATTTGAATACGCTCAAACTTGGTGAAATTTCCTTGCAGGAATTTGGGAATGCCAACACGTTGTTGATCCGCCTGCCATCGCAAGGCGAAGATCCCGAAGTACAAAAAGCCTCGATTCAAAAGGTTAAGGATACGATCGCAAAGGATTATGCGGAGGTCGATTACCGCCGCGTGGAATTTGTGGGGCCGCAGGTGGGAAAGGAATTGAAACAAAAAGGTCTTATGGCCGTTGTATTTTCCATTCTGGGGATTATGGCGTATGTCTGGTTCCGGTTTGAATGGCAATTCGGTTTGGCGGCCGTTGTGTCCCTGATCCATGACGTGGTCGCGACGCTCGGCTTTATGGCGATCACGGGGAAAACATTTGATTTGTCCACGCTGGCCGCGGTTTTGATGGTTGCCGGTTTTTCGATCAACGACACGGTCGTTATTTTCGACCGTATCCGGGAGATCATGCGCAAATACCGCAAAAAACCGTTGGATGAGGTTTGTAACATCGCCATCAACGAAACGCTGTCGCGGACGGTGATGACCAGCACGGTGACCATTCTGGCCCTGATTTCCCTGTGGGTTTTCGGTGGAGAGGTTATTCAGGGTTTTGTTGACGCCTTGCTGTTCGGTTTTTGTGTCGGGACGTATTCGTCCATTTACGTTGCGGCCGCCATTTTGCTCTATACCAATTTGCGTGCGGCACCGGAAAAGGCGGATTCCTGATCCCGTTGTCTTTTTCGGGAAAACAAAGTACGTTCGATTTTCAGGATTAACTTCTTTCATAGGGGAAGAGATATGACCCGTTTTTCCAAATCTTTTTTGATGGTCGGTGTGGCAGTTTTGGCTTTGTCTGCCTGTTCGGGCACCAAAGGCCCCGGTGAGATCGGTAGCAAAAAGGATATTGTCGTTCGCAGCAACGGCCTTCCCGGCGCGGCACAGGCACAAACGGCCAAAACCGAAGGCGGCGATTTTTCTTCAACCGTAGAACAGGCAGATGCCTTACCGGCACCGGATGTTGAAACGGCGCAGGCATTGCCCGTTACATCGCCCGCGACCGAAGCCGCCGTGCAGGAAACGACGGAGGCCAGCGCACCGATGCCTTCACCCGTCACGCAAAGCGATGTGTCCGCAACGCCGCCTGCCGATGCGGCCGCGACGGATAATATGGCCGCCGCGTTGCCTACAGAACCCGTTACCGCGCCCACGCCGCCTGCACCCCCGCCAGCAGAAGAGACGGTTGCTGCTGCTCCGGTTTATCCGGCTGCTGCTGCGCCCGCCGCACCGGCTGAACCTGCAAAAGCCGTGGTAACGGCAGAGGAAAAGCAAAGCGGTGTCTATACGCCGGCTCCTGAATCTGTTTCGGGCAAAAACTATCCACTTGATCCCAATGCGCCTTATTCACCCAAGGCGATTGCGGCAGCGGCGGCGTCCGCGGGCGTTCCTCCGGTGGAGCCCAAAGTATCACCGTCAGGCATCAACCTGAACGACCCCGCGATCATCCGTGCAACGCAAGCGGCACTGGCGGCCAAATCATTGTATTACGGGCCGCAGACGGGCATTGTCGATGCCTCGCTCTTGAATTCCCTTGCGGAGTACCAGGCGAAAAACAACCTGCCTCAAGGTGGATTGAACGAGGCGACCTTGAAAAGCCTTGGCATTATCGAATAGGGCATTTCATGGACGTAACCCCGCTGATCCCGCAGGGGCGACAGATCATCCAGAGCTACCGTCAGGGTGGCTTTAAAATCAGCGGGCAGGTTTATGATTGTCCCGTGATCGTTTTGCCGACCGGCACAACCGTCTGGGATATTCACCCCGCATTCTCCGAAATCAACGAACAGTCTTTTGACCTTTTGGTGGGTCAAGCCGACTCGCTCGATGTTGTTTTATTCGGCACGGGCAGCCGCAGCGAATTTTTCCCGCCCGCCTTGCGCGGTGCTTTAAAGAAAAAGAATCTGGTCATCGATGCCATGGATACCGGCGCGGCATGCCGGACCTACAATGTGTTGATGGCGGAGGGGCGGCGCGTGGCCGCCGCACTTTTGCCGCTTTCTTAAAGGAAATATGAACGTATCATGATTGAATTATTGAGCAGTCCCGAAGCGTGGATCAGCCTTTTGACCCTGACGGTTCTCGAAATCGTTCTGGGGATCGACAACATCATTTTCATTTCCATCGTGTCGTCCCGTTTGCCGGAAAGCCAGCAGGGCAAAGCAAGAAGCCTTGGTTTGATGCTCGCTCTTGTGATGCGGATTGTCCTGCTCTCCTTGATCTTCTGGATCGCACATTTGACCGACCCGTTGTTCACGGTTTTCGGGAATGAAATTTCATGGCGTGATGTTATTCTGATTGGCGGCGGCGTGTTCCTTCTGGCCAAGGGCACCATGGAAATCCACCATACGGTCGAAGCCGAAGAAGAGATTGCGGATACAAAGAAAAAAGTGACGTTCGGTTCCGTGATTTCCCAAATCGTACTCCTCGATATTGTCTTTTCGCTTGATTCCGTGATCACCGCCATTGGTATGGTGGATGAACGCGCGATTATGATCGCGGCCGTCATCATTGCGATGGGCATTATGTTGTTTGCCGCAAAACCGGTCAGCGACTTTGTGAACGCGCACCCGACTGTCAAAATGCTCGCGCTTTCCTTCCTCCTTCTTGTCGGGATGGCATTGATTGCGGACGGGTTTGAATATCACATCCCGCGCGGCTATCTCTATTTCGCGGTTGCGTTCTCGCTCGGCGTGGAGTGCCTCAACCTTTGGGCGAAGAAGAACAAGTTGAAGAAAAAGCTGAAATGATAAATACGAAAAAGGCCGGAATGTTCCGGCCTTTTTTATGCTATACTGTTTCTATTCACGCGCGATCTGCGCCCATTAAAAAACCTTGCCCATGGGCAAGGTTTTAAAAAATGTGGACCAACTCCACCAACATTAAGAATTAGGCGGCGATTTTCATCGGCCCTTTTTCATAGAGTTCGGCAACGTAATCCCAGTTGATCAGGCTATCTACAAACGCTTCCAGATATTTCGGGCGGGCGTTGCGGTAATCGATGTAATAGGAATGTTCCCACACATCGACACCGAGCAGGGCGGTTTTACCGTGTACGACCGGGTTTTCACCGTTTGGTGTTTTCATGATTTCGAGCTTGCCGGAGGCATTGTCCATCGCAAGCCATGCCCAGCCGGAACCGAACTGCGTTGTGCCCGCCAGGATAAAGTCCTTTTTAAAGCCATCGAACCCGCCGAGGTCGGATTTCAACTGTGCTTCCAGCTTGCCGGGGATTTTCGATCCGCCGCCGCCGTTTTTCATCCAGTGCCAGAAATGGATATGGTTGAAATGCTGGCCCAGCTGGTTGAACAGGCCCGCTTTTGATTTGTCCTTGTAGGCTGCGACCATTGCTTCTTCCAGACTGAGATTTTCCAGCCCCGTACCGGCGATCAGTTCGTTCCCCTTATCGACATAGGCCTTGTGGTGTTTGTCATGGTGGTATTCCAGCGTTTCGGCGGACATATAAGGGGCCAGCGCGTCATACGCATAGGGAAGTTTGGGAAGTTCGAAAGCCATAAGATCTCCTGCTTTTCTTGGGTCAGACAAAATGCTAATGCCTAACCTATAGCTTTTGTTCAATTTCTCAAGGGACGGATCGGGTTTATGGACACCGCTTTTTTGGGGGCCGAGCTGCGCGCGAAGGACCCGGACCGCTTTTTGCTGAGCCTTTTTATGCCACGGCCGCGCCGTGCGGCGATCCAGGCATTGTTCCTGCTCCGGTATGAAATTTCCAGAACGCGGGATATGGTGACGGATACCAATCTCGGGCTCATCCGGCTTCAGTGGTGGCGTGATGAGATCGCCCGGATTTATGACGGGAGGGGCTGTGGAGAAATCCCGATTTTATCCACATTGGCCCCCGCCATCCGTGCGCAAGACATTCCACAGGATTGGTTCAACACGCTGATCTACGCCCACGAGTTCGATCTGGAGGATGTCGCACCGGAAACGGTGGAGGGGCTGTGGAAGTATGCGGATTTTACGGCGACCCCGGTAACGCAAATCGCCATGAAAATTTTGGGTGAAACGGCTGACCCGGCGCAGATTCAAAAAATTTCGCAGAATTCCGCCATTCTTGAAATCATACGGAGCGTTCCGTTGATGTTATCGCGGCATCGTTGTCTGTTACCAAGGGATATGTTGGCTTTGAAAAATCTATCGCCGCAAAAAATCATAGATTTCAATTACAAAACAGAAATTCTTGAGATTGTAAAAACGATTGTTTTAACGGTACAGCCGTATCGAAAACCAAAAACGCGCTATCTGAAATATTTTCAAAAAATGAATAATATTTATTTGAAACAAATCATAAAAAACGATTTTGATGTATTTGCATCCTCCGTACAGGTGCAACCGGCGTTCATGGCGGTACGCATGGCCCTTCCTGCATTGCCGTAAGCCGCGTCATAGGTGTTGTTCTTTTTTGAAGGTTCCGTGCCGTAAAAAATGAACCGTTTGTGCGGCAGATTTTTCCAGCAGAAAAGAGTGGGACATCCGTATCGTAATGTGGTCTTTGGCACCGGGCACCAAGGTGCTCTGACGCGAAACGAGCCCGTCATGCACCCCCGTTTTCTTCATCGTGGACAGGAATAACGGGTACTCATAGGCGCGGCTTCCCGCAATCACACCGATCTCTGCTTCGGCGGGCAGGGGGTAGTCCACCCCCTTGCGATAGCTGGTGGTCAATTGTTGTCCGGCGGGGCCGAAAAAACGGCGGTAGAGAAAGTTTTGTGCAAGGAGATCGGCGACTTCGCTCCCTCGGTAGGGCGGTGCGATCAAAACGGCGCGATGTATATTTTGAATCAACCTGTTTGTTATCAGGTCGAGCGCAACAAGACAGCCCATGGAATGCGCAACAAAATGGACTTTGGCGGGGGATGATTTTGTGCGCGCGGCGATCTGGCGGGAGACGTTTTTGGCGCAATCCTCAATGCTGAATTTCAGGGACGGGTAGCCGATGTTCAGGACATCATACCCCGCTATCCGCAGGGCAATGTCCAGATACGCCATGCGCAACCTGTTCATGCCGATACCATGAAGGATAACCGCCAGTTCGCGCGGGTTTTCCGTCATGCGGCTTTGGCGGAAACGAATTGGGTGAGCCAGCCATCCAGATCAGCCAGTGCGCGCAAGGCCATGGCCTTTTTGCGCTCCCGTCCCTTGTCCTTGCCCTTCACGCCGACGGGATCGGCGATCGGGGGGAAGAGCCCGAAGTTCACGTTCATTGGCTGGAACGTATCGGCGTTGCCGCCGCCCGTAATGTGCGACAGAATGGCCCCCATAGCGGTGGTGGTGGGCGGCGGTGTCATGCTGCGGCCCAGCCGTTCGGATGCTGCGAAACGGCCGGCCATGATTCCAACGGCGGCGGATTCAACATACCCTTCACATCCTGTGATCTGTCCGGCAAAGCGCAGACGCGGCATCGCCTTCATCTGCAAGGTGTCGTTCAAGAGGCGTGGGGAATTGATAAAGGTGTTGCGGTGCAGGCCGCCAAGCCGGGCGAATTCCGCGTTCTCCAGACCGGGGATCAAACGGAACACGCGGGTCTGTTCCCCGTATTTCATTTTGGTTTGGAAGCCGACCATGTTGTAAAGTGTACCGAGCGCGTTGTCCTGACGCAACTGAACCACGGCATAGGGGCGACGCTCCGTTCTTGGGTCTGTCAATCCAACGGGCTTCATAGGGCCGAAACGCAGCGTATCAATGCCGCGGGAGGCCATGACTTCAACCGGCATGCAGCCTTCGAAATAGGGCGTGTTTGTCTCCCATTCCTTGAACTCTGTTTTCTCTGCCACCAGAAGTTCCTGAATAAACAACAGGTATTCTTCTTTTGTGAAGGGACAGTTGATATAGTCCGATCCGCTACCCGCCGGTCCGGATTTATCGTAACGGGACTGCATCCATGCCTTTTCAAAGTCGATGGAGTCCTTGTGAATGATGGGGGCGATGGCATCGAAGAAGGCAAGCTGTTCTTCGCCGCCGATGGATTGTACCTTCTGCGCCAGCTCCAAGGAGGTCAACGGGCCCGTAGCGATGATCACCGAATCCCATTCATCGGGCGGAAAATCGATATGTTCGCGCCGGAGCGTAATCATGGGGTGAGTCAACAGTTTTTCTGTGACTCCGGCCGAAAACGTATCTCGATCCACGGCAAGCGCGCCCCCCGCCGGCACGGCCGCTTTCGCCCCTTCGGCCATGATCAGGGAGCCGCATTTGCGCATCTCCTCATGCAGAAGGCCGACGGCATTGTAGTGAACGTCATCGGAGCGAAATGAGTTGGAACAGACCAGTTCCGCACATCCTTCGGTTTTATGGGCATCCGTCATCCGCACAGGACGCATTTCATGCAAGACCACGGGCACGCCCATTTGCGCGATTTGCCATGCGGCTTCGGATCCCGCAAGGCCCGCACCTATAATATGGATAGGTTTCAGTGTCATAGAGGGTTTATGTCATTTTTTACCTGTAAAATCCACCCCCTGTAAAATTTCAGGTCTGCACGGTTTCCAAGGATGTGTTTGGCTGGTAGAATGTCCGTATCGAAAATTCAAAAACAAAAAACCCGCCGTATCGAAAGGCGGGTCAGGCATGGAAAATGAAACACCAGAAAACAGTTTTCTTTGGGGTGATGATGTGTTTGGCGATGGGGACACAAGCCGAGGCGCAGGAAGCACCGGCGGCCGTGCCGTCCGTTGCCACAGAGATGGCCGTTACAGTGACCGAACCCGTGCCGGCGGCGGAAGGAGCGGTTGAGGAACCCCCGGCCCCGACAAAGGTGGCCTGTCATGATTCCGGGGGAATGGCGCAAGAGCCGACGGAAGGATTGTCCGCCTTTTACCATCCGCAGCAATCCGCCGTGACGGTCACGCCCGAAAAGATCATCGTCGATACAGCGGGCGGCGCGATGGTGGTAAACGGCGTGAGCTATTCCCTGCATAGTATCGCTTTTCCCAGAACCCTTGCGGTGGCGTTGGCGGATGAATCCTATGGGGCCGAAGTGCTTTTTATGCACGATGCGGCAGATGGGTCAAAGGCCGTTCTGGTTGTACCGGTGCGTGAGGGTGTGCCCAATGTCGGGATGGAAAAAATTCTTTCCGGTGCGGACGGGCAAATGGTGGACCCCAACGATTTCATGCCCGCGGTGCGTCAATACACGCCGACGGGAAAGGTGTTCGGCGAAGATTGTAGCCCGCAGCAAACCACCCAGTATTTTGAGCTGGTGTCGCCCATTGAATTTTCCGCGCAGCAAATGGCCAAGCTCAAGGCCGTCAATCCGTAAATTCTTCACGGTCGGGTACGCGGGAAAAGGCAATCTTCGTTCCCACATGCCCCGCCAGCGTTTTGGGCACGATGCCCAGCGAAACGGCATCGCCATGATATTTACGGTTTAAAGATTCCATAGCGGCGGAAAGCGATTCCCGTTTGTTTCGCGTCTTCGTCTGTTCGGTCAGATTGGTGGCAAACAGATCATCCGTGATATCGCCTTCTTTGCGCAATTTGTGCAAGATCACGGATACTTTTTTGAACGTCAGGCTTTGGGGCATGTTATCCGGTGAGCGGCCAAAGGATTGTCCGCACATCATGGCCCAGAGGGCGTCCAGATGCTGCATGAACGTAAAAAAATCATGCGCGGCGGGAAAGTCGGCATCATAGGCCCAGCGGCGGCCATCGAGCATCCGCACGCTCAAGGACAGGGCCCCCGCGTGGAATTTCATCCGCCGCAGGCGCAGCGCGGCCTTGAACAACAGCCGGCGTGTCATCACCCGCGCGGCTTCCGGGGTGCGCATGGCGGGGTCCAGTACGCGCGAATGACCCACCATGCAGGAATTTGTATCCTGATGCGGAACATCATAGCCGTGCAGCCAGTACCAGAACCGTTCGCCGCCGACGCTGCCCCATACGGCTCGGGCCTGTTTGGGGGATGTGTGCCACAACGCTTCTACCGTTTTGATGCCCGCGCGGTGAAGCCGCTCTTCCATCCGCACGTTGATGCCAGGCAGATCGGTGAGCGAAAGGTCAAGGAGGCGGCCCGGCAGATCTTCAGGGTGCAGCAAAACAAGGCCGTCCGGCTTTTGCAAATCGGTGGCCACCTTGGCCAGAAAACTGTTTGGTGCAAGGCCGATGGAACATTTTACGGCGGGGCCAATATCCGCACATATTTGTTGCTTGATTTGTTGCGCTATTTTTGCAGCATTTTCCGGTTTTCGCTCGCGTCCGACCAGATCGCAATGAAATTCGTCGATCGACCAGATTTTGGTGATGGGGATGTGTTTTTCGGTCGCCGCACGAACGCGGTGATGATAGTCCACATAGACATCGTGGCGGGCCAGAACACAGACAAGCTGCGGGCACATTTTTTTTGCATCATAAATTTTGGTGCCCGTCTTCACACCATACGCCTTGGCTTCATAGGACGCGGCAATGGCGCATGTGGCATCCGTCATCATGGGGACAACGGCAACGGGGCGGCCGCGTAGGGAGGGCCGTTCGTTTTGTTCGACGCTGGCGAAATAGCTGTTCAAGTCCAGAAAAAGGGTGGAAAGGCCAAGATCTTCTGGGGGCTTGAAGGCGGACATGGGGCGGCTCTCCTTTTAAATGTTCCCTTTTTGTTCTTTTATCAATTTGCGTGGACGTGATCAAGTCTGGCAAAACAGGAAATTGTTAACGGCTCTCCTTGCATAATAAGATGGTCAGGGAAGGGGAAAGCCATGACCCAAACAGGTATTCCGTCCAGCCGTTTTGCCATGTGGCGGGCCGTTGTGGCCATGATCCACGCAGACGGAGTGGTCAAACCGCACGAAATTCATTTTGTTTTGGAAGGCACCAAGGATTTGCCCCTGAGCGCGGTGCAAAAGGCAATTCTGGCCGCCGATCTTCAAACGCCTGTGGATGTTCGTTCTGTTTTCGATGGAATTACCAACCCGCGCGACCGGGAGGATTTTTTCCATCTGGCGCGATCCATTTCATGGTCGGACGGCGATTTTGCGGTGCGTGAGCAGGCAATGATCCGGGAACTGCAAAACCATTGCGGTCTGGGCGATCCCTCGCCGGAGGGGGAGATCTGGACCGATTCCTCCCTCAAGAAATTTTTCCGCCGACTGATCGGCCGGAAAGATTAAGGAACAAAAAACCCCCGCCGACAGCCCAGAGAAACCGAGCCATCGACGGGGCTTGCGGATCGAAACCGCGAAAAAGAAGCAACCTAGGATCTTTTCAAGAAGGAAGTAAACGCCGCACACATATCGGAATCAATGCGTTGAGTATGAGGTGAGTCGCGGGGTGCACAACAGGTTTGCGGTTTTAACTTTCCACAGGCTTAAAGGCCGGTGCGCGGCACAACGGTGCAGGATATCATGGAGCCGTCATCGCGGGTGATGAGGGCGTCGATTCCCTTGTTCCAAAAACTGATTGACCGGTTGCCGTATTTGACGCCGGAACCGGTCTGGATGCGGTCCAGATCGTAGCTTTTTTCTTCAAAGGTGAGCTTGGCCTCTTCGGGGGAATAGAGCGTGACCTCCGCCGGTTTATCACCCGTGCAGGCAAATCTCTGGGGCGTGACGACGGGAGAGCGTTTATACGTGGTGCCGCATCCGGCCAGCAAGCCGACCAGAACAAGAAGCAATAACGGTTCAGCAGAACGCAGGCGCATTTTATTTTCCCTAATTTTTCCAGCGCAGTTGAGGGTCACGGGCGGCCCGCACTTCGTCCAGCCGACGGGCCGGGGCGCTTTGTGGATAACTATGAAACTTATCCACATCACCCGCGCGGACATCGGCGGCGATGTTTTTCATGACCCCGATGAACCTATCGAGCGTCGCTTTGGATTCCGTTTCAGTGGGTTCGATCAACATAGCACCTTGAACCACGAGCGGGAAGTAAACCGTCATGGGGTGGATGCCGTGTTCGATGAGGGTTTTGGCGATATCAAGCGTGGTCACGCCGGACTCTTTTTGGACCTTGTCGGTGAGCAGGCATTCATGCATGCACGGCCCCTCGAACGGGACATGATAGTCTTGTTTTAATTGGGAAAGAATGTAATTGGCATTGAGGACGGCGTCTTCCGAAACCTGACGCAGCCCGTCGGCCCCATGAGACATCATATAGGTGAGGGCACGGATGTGCATACCGAACTGTCCGGCAAAGCCTTTGATCTGTCCGCAGGTGCTTTTTCGCTCCCCCGAACGCTCAAATCGATACGTGCCGTTTTCATTTAAAACAACCGGCGTGGGTACGAATTGACGCAGTTCTTCGGTCACGCAGATGGGCCCGGAACCCGGCCCACCGCCCCCATGGGGGGTGGAAAAAGTTTTGTGAAGGTTGATGTGCATCACATCAACCCCGAAATCCGCGGGCCGGATTTTGCCAACCAGCGCATTGAAATTCGCCCCGTCACAGTAAAAATAACCACCCGCATCATGAAGCGATTTTGAAATCTCCTGGATCTCCCGTTCGAACAGGCCGCAGGTGTTCGGGTTCGTCACCATCATGCCGGCAACATCTTTGCCGTCGCCCAGAGCTTCCTTAAAAGCAGCCATGGTCACGCGCCCGCCGTCGCGGGTCGGGATGACCCGTATCTGGAACCCGCACATGGCGGCGGTGGCGGGATTGGTGCCGTGCGCGGAATCCGGCACCAGCAGGACTTTTTTATGGGTATTTCCTTTCAGTTCGTGTGCGCGGGCAATGGTCATGATGCCGGCCAGTTCGCCATGGGCACCGGCGGCGGGGGTGAGGCACACACCCGGCAGGCCGGTCAGTTCGGCGAGCCATTGCTGGAGTTCAAACATCACTTTCAACGCGCCCTGCACGGTCGAGGCCGGTTGCAGGGGGTGGACGTGCGCGAACCCCGGCAGGCGGGCAATTTTTTCATTCAGGCGCGGATTGTGTTTCATGGTGCACGACCCCAGCGGGAAGAAGCCGGAATCGATGGAATAGTTTTTGGTCGAAAGCCGGACGAAATGGCGCACGACCTGTGGCTCGCTCACCTGTGGCAGTCCTATTTCGCCACGCGGTTTTGCGCCTGTGCGAAGCTCCGTTCCCAAAGGTTTTGGCAGGTCAACCCCCGGATGATCTGCCCGTTCTTTTTCCCAGAGCAGGTTTTCGTCATAGTCGAGGCCGCGGGTATTTTCCATTTTTTGTGCGTCCGTGTTTTCGTTGGCGGGGGGCGTCTTCATGGCGGCATTTTGGATTGGTGTCATGCAATGGCTCCCTTCAGTGCCGCGGCGAAGGCCGCGATGTCTTCGCCCGACGTCATTTCCGTGGCGGCAACGATGAGTTTGTTGCCGACGGGGTAGCCCGCAATGATCCCTTTTTGCGCCAGTTTGTCCACGACGCTCGCCGCATCGCATGGCAATTCCACCGTGAATTCGTTGAAGAAGGTGGTGTTCAGAACCTTGATCTCCTTAAACGCGGTCAGGGCATCGGCCAGCATACAGGCCCGTTCGTGGTTCAGGCGGGCGA
>CAYRDI010000010.1:0-17783 GCA_964423095.1 uncultured Micavibrio sp. | reverse complement strand
AACGCGGTCAGGGCATCGGCCAGCATACAGGCCCGTTCGTGGTTCAGGCGGGCGAGGGTTTTGAACCCGTCTTCGCCGAGCAGCGAGAGGTGCACCGTAAAGGCGAGAGCGCACAAGCCCTGATTGGTGCAGATATTCGAGGTCGCCTTTTCGCGGCGGATGTGCTGTTCGCGGGTGGACAGGGTCAGGACGAACCCGCGCTTGCCATCGGCATCCACGGTTTCCCCGCACAGGCGGCCCGGCATTTGCCGGATGTATTTTTCACGGCAGGCGAAGAAGCCCAGATGTGGCCCGCCGAACGACATGGCAACACCGATGGATTGCGCTTCGCCGCACACGATGTCGGCCTCCACCGGCGCAGGCAGCAGACCCAGCGATAGGATTTCATTGGTGACGACGATGAGGAGCGCGCCGGTATCATCGCATTTTTTGCGCCAACCTTCGTAGGTATGGACGTTTCCGAAAAAGTCCGGTGACTGGACGATGACGCACGCGGTGTTGTCATCCACCGCGCCGCCATGGCCCGCGTGCTCCGCGCCGATGTTTTTCAGGTATGAATTCAGAACCTCGTGATAATGCGGGTGGATGTCCGACCCATAAACCACTTTGCTGCGCTTGGTGATGCGCATCGCCATTAATGCGGCTTCCGCCATCGCGGTGGCGCCGTCATAAAGGGACGCGTTGGCGACTTCCTGCCCCGTGATCATCGCGACCATGGACTGAAATTCATATAGATATTGCAGCGTTCCTTGCGCGATTTCCGGCTGGTACGGCGTATAGGCGGTCAAAAATTCGCTGCGCTGGATGATGTAATCCACGCTCGCCGGAACGTGGTGGTAATAACACCCCGCACCAAGGAAAAACGGGCCGGCCCCCGCATGGTGATTTTCGTTGGCATATCCGCCCAGCTTGCGCTCGATTTCCAGTTCGCCCATGTGCGGCGGCAGATTGGCGAGCCCCTTCATAAAGGCCGACTTGGGAACGTCCTTATAGAGTTCATCGACAGATGCTGCGCCAATCGCTTGCAGCATTTCTTTGCGGCTCTGGGCCGTGAGGGGGAGGTAGCGCATCAGCTCAAACTTTCTGTAAATTTCTCGTAGGATGCTTTGTCCATCAAACTTTCGGCTTCGGCCGCGTTCGACATTTTCACCTTGATGATCCAACCCTTGTCGAGGTCTTCCTTCAGGTCATCAAGGTTGTCTTGCAGGTTGTCGTTCACGGCCACGATTTCGCCGGACACGGGTGTGTAGATTTCGCTTGCCGCCTTGACCGATTCAACAACGGCAAAATTATCGCCCTTCGAGAGTTTGCGGCCGTTTTCGGGAAGCTCGAGATAGACGAGATCACCCAGCGCATGGCGGGCGTAGGTGGTGATCCCGATCCAGGCAGTGTCGCCCTCTACCTTGATCCATTCATGGTCGTTTGTGTATTTCATGGTGCTCATGGTCTATCCTTTTTTATGCGGCCTTTGGCTTGGCGGCGGCCTTGGTTTTGGGTTTGACGAAAGGGAGGGGGGCAATCACGGCCTCGATATCCCGGCCGCGCACGCGCACCGAAACGACCTCCCCGATTTTCCCGAACTTGCTATCAACATAGCCTTGTCCGATGGCTTCGTTCAAGGTTGGTGAAAAGCCGCCGGAGGTCAATTCACCGATTTTTTCACCCGAAGCATTTAAAATTTCCGCGCCTTCACGGGCGATGCCCTTGCCGGTTAATTTTATCCCAACCCGGCGACGGGACGGGCCGTTTTCGATCTGTGGTTTGATTTTCTCAAACCCGATATAGCCGCTCCGATCTTTGCCCATGATCCAGCCAAGGTCGGCTTCAATCGGGGATGTGGTTGCATCGATATCATGGCCGTAGAGGGGGTAGCCCATTTCGAGGCGCAAGGAATCCCGTGCCGCGAGGCCAATCGGTTTGACAGCGGTATGTTGCAGGAATTTATCCCAGATAACCGCAGCATCTTTCGCAGGAACGCTGATTTCAAAGCCGTCTTCGCCTGTATAGCCAAGGCGGGAGATGAAATAGGGTGGGGCGTCCATGTACCGCATATAGCCAAGGTTTGCTGCATCAATGTTTAAGACATCGCGCAGCACGGCTTCGGCCTTTGGCCCCTGAAGCGCGATCAACGCGCGGTCTTCGAGATGCGTGAAGGCAACGCCCGCGGGCAAATGTTGTTTGATCCATGCAATGTCCTTGTCCTTGCATCCCGCATTGATCACGGCAAAATACTTTTCGTCCCCAAGGCGTGTGATGATCAGGTCATCCACCATGCCGCCGTCTTCGTTGGTCAGGACGGAATATTTGGCGACGTTGGGGGCGAGCTTGCCGATGGCCGACGGGGTGAGTTTTTCCCACAAAGCGGTGGCACCGGGCCCTTCGAGCGTGATCTGCCCCATGTGGGAGACATCGAACAGGCCGCAGGATTCCCTCGTCCAGTTATGCTCCCCCAAAACGCCCAGCGGGTACTGGATCGGCATATCGTATCCCGCGAATTCGGCCATTTTTGCGTTTAGGGCCAGATGGTTGGCGTGCAGGGGCGTGGTCTTCAAGGGGAGCTCCTTGTTTTTCTTAACGGCGGTTCATATATTGTTGGTATACTGTTTTAACACGGGTAACCGGATTTCAAAAAAGGAGTGAGGACAATGTCCACAGATACAAAAAAACCGACCAAGGATCAGGATAAAGGCACGAACAAAGGCGGCTGCGGTTCCCGCGGTTGCGGCCATAGCCACTAAGCCAACGCTTTGAAAATATTGAAAAACCCCGCCTGTTTCCGGCGGGGTTTTTGTTTGTGCGGAACTTCCTCTTCTCTGGCCCGTTTGTGGGGGGAGATAATCCAAGGAGGATGAGATGACGAACAAACATAAAACCCTGGCCCTCTGGGTGTTGGGCGGCGCACTTCTGGTGGCGATGACGGCAGGGGCGAGTGCCTATATCACCAAAAATTCCCTGTCCGATGAAGCACCGGCGCAGAAGGTGAAATCGGAACGGATTACATGGAACGAACCGCGCCACAACACGGCGCAGCGAAGAGCGCAGCAGCCCGCACAAACGTGTGATGATGCCAATATCGTCGGTACGGCCATCGGGGCCGTTGCGGGCGGCGTGGTTGGTAATCAAGTCGGCGGCGGTAAAGGCAAGGACCTTGCCACAATCGGCGGTGCCATCGGCGGCGGCTATCTAGGCAACCAATATATCCCCACGCGGAACGCGCTGTGTAACTAGACAGGAACACCAAATAAATCATAATCGTCCGCGTCTTCGATTGTGACGGGGACGATGTCACCGGCCTTGAGGTGGCCAGCATCGCGCAGAAATACCTTGCCGTCGATTTCGGGGGCGTCGCCTTCGGACCGTGCATCCGCACCGCCGTCTTCGCCGATCTCATCGATAATCACCGGAATGGTTTTTCCAACTTTTTGCTGCAGCTTTGCCGCGCTGATTTTTTGCTGCACTTCCATGAAACGGGCGTAGCGTTCTTCCTTCACGTCATCCGGAACCTGAAGGTCTATCTCGTTGGCTTTTGCGCCCTTTACAGGTTCGTACTTAAACGCGCCAACACGGTCGAGTTGCACTTCTTCCAGCCAGTCCAGCATGAATTTGAAATGATCTTCTGTTTCGCCGGGGTGGCCGACGATAAAGGTGGAACGGATGGTCAGGTCGGGGCACATGGCGCGCCAGTCATGGATGCGCTGCGCGGTCTTTTCCTGATGTGCAGGGCGGCGCATCAGCTTTAGCACCTCAGGGTGTGCATGCTGGAACGGGATGTCGATATAGGGCAGGATTTTGCGGTCATTCATCAACGGGATGACCTTGTCCACGTGCGGGTAAGGGTAGACGTAATGCATCCGCACCCAGATTCCAAGTTCACCCAGCGCTTCTGCCAGATCCTGAAACCGTGTGGCCCAGCGTTTCCCTTTCCAGCCGAATTCCTGATATTTCAGATCGACACCATAGGCCGACGTGTCTTGCGAAATCACCAGCAATTCCTTCACGCCCGCGCGTGCCAGATTTTCGGCCTCTGCAATGACATGGTGGATGGGGCGGGAGACGAGGTCGCCACGCAGCGAGGGGATGATACAAAAGGTGCAGCGGTTGTTGCAGCCTTCGGAAATTTTTAAATACGCGTAATGGCGCGGGGTGAGTTTTAACCCTTCCGGCGGCACGAGGTCTACGAACGGATCATGCGCGGGCGGAACCGCGTCATGAACGGCATCAACCACCTGTTCATATTGGTGTGCGCCCGTGACGGCCAGAACATTGGGGAAGCGGCCCGTGATTTCTTCGGGGTTTTTGCCCATGCACCCCGTGACGATGACTCGTCCGTTTTCCTTCATCGCCGTGCCGATGGCGTTCAGGGATTCTTCCTTGGCGGAATCCAGAAAACCGCAGGTGTTTACGATGACGACATCGGCATCGTTATACTGGCCGGACAGTTCATACCCTTCGGCGCGTAACTTGGTTAAAATCCTTTCGGAATCGACCAGTGCCTTGGGGCAGCCGAGGGAAATCATGCCGACTTTTGGCGCGGGTTTGTTGGCCGTCTTGTTCATGGCGCGCAACATACAGGAAGAGCAGGTCAGGGTGGAAGAAAATAGTTTTTTCGTTTGTCTTAAAAAATCTGGACATGGAAGGTCAAATCCAGTATTTACATAAAAAACAATGGTTCTGGTAGTTTAAGATGTCTGATGTCCCTCAGGTTGAGCGAAGCCCCATCACTTTAGGCCATGTTACGGCGGCTTTTTGCCGCGCATCGGGTATCCCCGAAGCGTCTTTGTTCCCAAAAAATAGTGATGTCCGCTGTGATCTTGTTCGCCATTATATTTTTTTCGGGGCCCGTTTGTGGACGGACACAACGGCCCAAAGCATCGGGGCGGCTTTTCATCGGAACCATTCCTTGGTTTTTTCCGGTGTCAGCGAGGCGGCAAAACGCTTTTATGCAGAGTCCTCTCCCATGAAGGAGGCATTAAGAAGCGCGGGGCTGGAGAGTACGTATCTTTCGCTAAGAAAACAGTTTATGCCCGGCCTTCTTCGGGAAGGGTATCGTTGCCTTGTCGCAGTGGTCGGGGACGATGCGCCAAGCGGTGTTTTATTGCACATGGATCCTACGCATGTGCCACTTACGCGGCTTATCACGCAAGGTCTTGTGCGCATCAATATGAATACAGAAGCAAAAAAGAAGCCTGAACGGGTCACCGTTTCCGTAGAAAGCAATGCGTTGTTGAAACTGTCGCGATAGGTTAGACCCGTCCGGGTGTTAGGATAACAGGGGTGTCCGGCGCGGGCTTTGTTTCAGGGACCGGTGCCGGCGCGGCTGGTTTTGCTGCGCTTTCATCCTGCGCCCAACCGCCGCCCAGAGCTTTGTACAGGTCCACTGCCGCGGCAAGCCGTTCGTTTTTCGTCTGTACATAGCTGTCTTCGGCGGACAACATGCTGCGCCGTGTATCCAGCAAATTCTGGAAGTCGATGGAGCCGACATCGTATTGTTGTTTGGACAAATCATACGCGCGGCGGGATTCCGTGAGCGCGGTTTGCAATGACGTTTCGCGTTGTTGTGCCGCCTTCACGCCCGCCAGCGCATCTTCGACATCCTTGAACGAGGTCAGGACGGTTTTGCGGTAGGTTTCGGCGAGTTCGGTTTTGCGGGCCTTGGAATAGGCAAGATTTCCTTCCAGCAGGCCGCCGCTGAAAATCGGGGCCACGGCACTGGATAAAATGGACAAGGTTGTCGTTGCCGGATCGCCGATGGGGGAGGCCGCGATAGACCAGCCCAGCCCCAGCGTGACATCGGGGAAGAAGGCCGCGCGGGCCGCGCCGATGTCGGCATTCGCCCCTTCAAGCGAAGCCTCCGCGGCGCGTATGTCGGGACGGCGTTCCACCAGACGTGAAGGTTGCCCCGGCGCAATTTGCGGTATGGCCAGATTGCGAAGATCGGTGCCCGTGACGACGAGAGATTGCGGCGGAAGGCCAACCAGAACGGCAAGCGCGCTGCGCGCGAGTTTCATCTGCTTTTCCACGGCGGCGCGGTTCGCCTCGCTGGTGGCCAGATCGGATTTTTGTTGCGCAACATCCAGTTGTGTCGTTGCGCCGGCATCAAATCGTGCCTGCACAATGCGCAGCAAATCCCGCGCGCTTTCCAGATTTTGATCCGCAATGTTTAAGCGTTCCTGAAGGCTGAGCACATTGAAATATCCCTTTGCCACATCGCCCATAACGATGAGGGCGGTGGCATCACGTGAAAAACCCGCACTTTCAAGGTCTTTTTGTGCGGATTTGGATTGCGCCCGGTTTTTACCGAACAGGTCGAGTTCATAGCCGATGGAAAGACCCGCATTGCCCACGGAATCGGATGTGGTGCTGCCTTGCCCCGGATTGACGCTCTCCCATCCGGCGGAGCCCGTGGCATCCACGGAGGGGAGCAACGGTGCCCCGGCCGCACGGGCAAGACCGCGGGCCTGTTCCACCCGCGCGATCGCCACGCCGAGATCATTGTTTTGTCTGAGGGCCTGATCCATGAGGGTGTTCAGTTCCGCGCTGTCAAAACCCGCCCACCAGTTTTTGGCAATATAAGTGGGGTCTTTGGCATCCGCATCGCTCCATCCCGCCGGCGTGTCCATGGACGGGCGTTCGTAATCGGGGATCAGGGAGCAGCCCGAAAGCAGGGCGGCAACGAACAGGGAATAGGCAATTCTTTGTTTTGGCATGTAAATTTACTCCGACAGGCGGTCAAAACGATGTCTGCACGGGCAGACAATACACGAAATCACCCGTATGAAATAGACCGATTGGTCAAAAAAACAGTGGGGAGGTTCTTTTCTTACGCAGATTTTTATAAAACCCTTTGCCACCGTGGATTTTTACGGGCGGGTTATTGGTATTTTTCGATGGCCTTGCGCACCATGCGTTTGAGCTCTTCAGCCTGCGGGCCCGCATCCTTTTTTACATCGGCGCGGTGCACCGTGACCATGGCATCGAGGTGCGCCTGTATGATCACTTGCTGCGCCTTCATGTTCAGGTCTGTTTTTTCCACATAATCGCGCAGCGATTCCGCAAAATAGGCAATCAGGTCATAGCCGCAGATCGAACCCACATCCTTGATTTCATGCGCGGTCAGGAACATCTGGTCCGAAATGGTCTTTCGTTCCGGCCCGGCTGGCATATCACGCATCTGGCCCCATTGTTTGGAGAGTATGTCCAGGTTTTTTGCAATCTCGGCGGGGCAATCCGCGCAAAGGGCTGTGATCGCCTTATCTGCTTCGGCCAACATTTCGGGGGCCAGAAAACCATCCGGTTGATCGCGGAATTGTTCGCCCAGCCGTTCTTTCAAACGGTTTGCGAATTTCAAGATGCGGGCGCGGGCGGGGGATTTTTTGTTAAACATTGTTCAACTTCACTTCCTCCGGCATCTGCTGGCGACGGTCGGGGCCGTTGAAGGGATGCTTCTGGCGACGGCGGTCTGGGCCGAAATATCCCGAAGCATCGATAAAGGGACGCGGATGGTCGATGACATTGCAGATACGGCTGGCCAGTCCCGATGCGGAGACGGGTTTGACCAGTGTTTCGTTCGCACCCAGATCGCGTGTATAGGTGGCGATGTATTCGGTGGTATAACCGCTGATGACCACCACGGGCAGGTAGCGCACGGCATTGTTTTCATGTCCCCTGATCCAGCGGAGCAATTCTTCCCCCGATCCTTTGGGCATCAACCAGTCGGTCAGGACAATATCGACGGAGGTAAAAAACTTGGTCTGTTTGCGGGCCTGAAGCACGTTCAGGATTTCCATGGCCTCCTTTCCGCCGGAACAGGCGAGAATTTCACCGACGCCGAAGGCCTTTAACATCTGGACCATCAGGGATTGCATATAATTGGAATCTTCCACGATCATGATCGTGAAGTCGCTTAAATCATACGGCGATGGCGGTTTTTGAAAAATGGTCATGAATATATTCGTTTGTTGATATTATCATAACGTATAAACCGTAAATAGAAATAGATAAAAATATTTTCATACGCGATTGTTTATGGATATGGCATGCTGAATTCTCATCTTTAAAAGGGTAAGGTTGAACTATGAATGAAACGATCAAAGCATCTTTAAGCAAGGTTCCAGAAGTTACGATTGGTTTCTGGATCATCAAAATCCTTGCAACCACACTTGGCGAAACAGGCGGCGATGCTGTGACAATGTCCATGGGGCTGGGCTATCTGGCGGGAACGGCCATATTCACAGTCTTGTTCTTAGCAGCCGTCGCGGTTCAGATAAAAGCACGCGCCTTTCACTCGGTTATATACTGGGCAACGATCATATCCACCACGACAGTGGGAACCACATTGGCGGATTTTGCGGACAGATCGTTGGGTATCGGGTATCTCGGGGGAACATTGTTGTTGATTGCGCTGTTGCTTGGTTCTTTGTTTGTTTGGCATCGAACCATGGGTACCGTATCCGTTGAAAGCATCGTGACAGCGAAAGCAGAAATCTTTTATTGGGTTACGATTATGTTTTCGCAAACGCTTGGTACCGCGCTTGGCGATTGGACGGCTGACAGCGCAGGTCTTGGATATACAGGTGCTGCCGCCATTTTTGGCGGAATGTTGGTTTTGATTGCGGCGGCCTATTACAAAAGTAACATATCACGGACGGCTTTGTTCTGGGCCGCCTTTATTTTGACGCGGCCTTTGGGTGCGGTTGTTGGCGATTTTCTGGATAAGCCTGTCGATCATGGTGGCCTTGAATTAAGCCGTTACAGCGCGTCGCTTGTCCTGCTCGTCGCTATGGTCGCTTGCGGGTTTATCTTCAAGCAAAAGGCCGGTAAGGCGCATTGATTGAAAATATGAGCAAGGCATTTACAAAAGAGGGCGATGGTGGCGATGGCGAGGACGACGATTTCGAAGAAATCGACGCATTGCCAGCGGGTGCCAAAAACCTGATGACTCCTGCAGGCTATGCGGCGTTGCGTGAGGAACTGCGCTTTTTGCTTAAAGACGAACGCCCCCGTATTACGGAGATTGTAAGCTGGGCCGCCGGTAATGGTGACCGTTCCGAAAACGGGGATTATCTTTATAACAAAAAACGCCTTCGCGAAATTGACCGCCGTATCCGGTATCTGACCAAGCGCACCGAAAGCGCGGAGGTGGTCGATCCTGCCCGGCAGCAGGGAATCGAACAGGTGTTCTTTGGAGCAACCGTAACATACGTAAAACAAGACGATACCGAAATCACCGTAAAGCTGGTCGGGGTGGACGAGGCGGATTTCGAGGCGGGGAAAATCAACTGGCTTTCCCCAGTTGCCCGTGCCCTGATGAAACGCCGTGTGGGCGATACTGCCGATGTGCGGATCGACGGACGGGTGGAGATTTTGGAGATCGTCGAAATTATTTATTCCGTGGAATAGAGGTCAGGCTTTTTTCCTTTTCGTTTTGGCCCGTGGCGACTTTTTCTTCACCTTCGGAATTTCGGGTAGTGAAACGCGCACGAGGCCGCAAAGCCAGTCGCGATCATCCCACAAATCTCCTGTAACCAGAAACCAGTTTTTGGCACCGGGAAAGGGCGCGGCCTCAACCGGATCGCCGATATAATCCCGCCCTGCTTTTGTTGATTTCATATAAAGTTGGTCATCGCAGACCAGCGCGATGACTTTTTCATCCAGATATAACGCGTATTCCCCGAACATTCTCCGGCAGGTTACGCGGCCCGCGGGTTCGAGCTGTTCGATGATAAAATCTGCCGTGCTTTGTTTTGAGGACATGATCGCGCGCCGATATGAATGATTAAGCCGTGGCAGCGGCTTTTGTATCTGGCGGTTCTACCGTTTGGGTTTCTTCAAGATCATCGTTCGGGTCCTTCCTGTAGGAGGGCCACGCAAGGAGCGATACAATCAATATATGTACCATGGGGGCCGTCAAATATTCACCGAGCAGAATAAACTGTATCAACAGCGCAAGTTTGAGCAGGGATGGCGCGCTGGAAGAAGTGAATATATACAGCATGAATATGGTATACATGATCGCGCCAACCGTGCCGTATTCATAAAATATTTTTGCCCATGTGGGGTTGAAAATAAGGTAATCCCGTTCTTCGTCCGAATGCCATGGCAGGTTTCCGGCCCCGAGGCCGAAGGCAAATCTTTGATTGGAAGGAAGCATATCATCCCGAATGGCATCAAACGGCGATAGGAATCGGGCGTATCCGCTGGACTGTTTGGAATTGAACTCCGATGCCCGCTCAATCGTGCTTTCCAGGCCCACCATCGGTGCCCATAAGGGTGCGCTGAGAACGGTTACGACGAGGGCCGTAAGGACCAGATAGTTTTTCTGCTTTACAAGGTAGAGCGGCAGGATCAGGAACAAAATGATCAACCCTGTTCCGGAAAAGGTGACCGCAATGGCGGCAATATAAACCAACATTCTCAAGACAGATTTGAATTTTAGAATTTCTATTATGAGGGCCAGAGCCAAAAATTGACAAAATATCGCCGGTTCCAAAAAGAAAACGCCGGTGCTTTTATAGGTTGTGGAATCGTTGCCGACGGCGTTTAGCGCGTTAAATCCGTCCATGTGAAAGGAGGGCGGCAAATAGAAATCCATAAAAAAGGTAAACTCAGGCCCAATAACAAATTGCAAAAAATACTGCGCGATGCCGAGCAGGGCGACGAACGTCATCATTTTTCGATACAGGATCAGCCCAATATTTTCCGTCGCCAGTCCTTCGCGGATCATGAAGACATAAGGAATGTGCATGACAAGGACGAGCGCGATCGAACTCATCGAAAAATATTCCCCGCACAGGGCTTGCGTTAAAAACAACACGCCCGTCAGCATCAAGAACAGGACAAGGGTCATGGGCCTGATGGACAAGGTTTTGGAAAGAAAGCCATAAAAACAGATGAGGATCAAAAGAATGGACGAAAAAAATATCTGCGTATTCCCGCCGATCAGAATGGCCAGCTTGGATAGAAAGATAATGTTGAAAAGATTTGCGAAAATGAGAGTGTCGCCGGCCTTTTTGATGAAATTATTGTTATAGGCGACATTGAAAACCGTATCCGCGCCGGTTTCCCTGTTTGCAAAGGCTGTGTCTGGTGTCATTCATGCAACTCTGTCTGGCGATTTTCTTTGATCATAGGGGCTATGCGGCAAAAATTAAACAGTGTTTTTCATAGAGCCTGATTGGGAGATTGCGTCCAATCTTAACGGTTATGGAATTAACCCTTCGTGTGTCCGGGAGATATGGCATTCTTCCAGATTTGCCTGTGATGATCGATCACGTTTTCGATGCTGTATTGATCGACCTGTTCCATACATTTCGCAATCTGGTGTTCGTTGGGGAAATCGGTGGTGTAAAGTTTGTCCACCAGCTTGATGATTTCGTCCGGCTGTCCCGGATTAAAATGAAAACCTGTCACGCCGTCTTCGACGATTTCGGTCATTCCGCCGTTTCTGGAAACGGCGACCAGTACGCCGGCGGCTTGTCCTTCGGCGATCACGCGGGGCAAGGGATCTTCCCAAATAGAAGGGACGACCAAAAGATGCACTTTTTTGAAAAATTCGGCGGGGGATGTGTAGCCCAGAAACTCAATGGAGGGCAGATCGTATTTTTTCTTCAGGCCGGCAACGTATTCTTCGCTTCCGCTGCCTGCGATCAAAAGTCGCGCCTTTTCCGGCGGTGTTTTTGTCATGGCGTCCAGAAGGACTTCGATCCCCTTGAGGGGGTCTATGCGCCCAAGAAAGCCAAGGACAACAGTTGTATTGGCGCGGTGTGCGGAATCCGAAACGACGCCCTGTCGTTTTTCCAGCTTAATGGCCGATGAACAATATTTGACTTTTGCCGTTTCGGGGAACATGCCCGTGTTGTGGATTTTGGCATATGTTCTTTTGCTGACCGAAGAGATGGCGGCAGGAATATGCGCGTGACAACGTCTTGTCGCGCACAGGACTTTGCAATGCGTGCATTGGCCGGAACAGTTTTTCCCGCCCGTATGCATGGTGGAATTCACGCAGGACAGATAGTAATCATGAAGAACCTGCACCACAGGAATTTTAAGCCTTTTTGCGGCCGTCCACGCGGAAACGGAAAACCCCTGGAGGTTGTTGCATTCCACGACGTCCGGTTTTTCGTCTTTGAGGATGTCATAGACCGTTTTGTGCATGAACGGGTTGTAGGAATCCAGAAAGTACCAGAATAATTTTTTAAATTTTGAAAGGGGTTTCCCGCTGTGCAGGTCGCCGAGGTTTTTTAACGGCACGCTGTATATTTTGACGTTGTTGTAAACGGACACATTGGTTTTATTGTCATTGGATTGGCATATTACAACGGATTCACCGCCGGTTCGCGCATGTTCTTCGGCAATGGCGCGCACGGCCTTTTCCGCGCCGCCCAGCTCTCTGGGGTAATAAAGCGTGTTTATAAAGACAACTTTCATTCGCAGGTTCTCATGTTTTCCGTTTTTTATGATGCGTTTCTCTTTTTGAATGCCGGGAGCCTGTTGGCCAAGGGTTCTTTAAAAAGAGGAATAATCTGCGGGTTTTCAAAGATAATCTTTGTGGCGCGGAAAATCTCCCGTCTTTTTAAACTTTCTATGGCTTGCTCGTAAATTTTCATTTTATTCATAAATCCTATGCGTTCATCCTGCGCACGGCGCAGTTCGCCCTTTAGGTTGTATTTCTTTGCGAAAATCTCTTCGGCATTAATCATCATTTGCCACCGCGTTGATGGAATCCTGCTGGAAACAGACCCCAATCTTTTTGTCCAGCGATAGCCCGTATTGTGATCGACAATGCACTTGCCATTCAAAATCAGGCAGTGGGCCATGATCAGGTAATCTTCGCCGACCCAGAGTCCGGCATCGTATTCTACGCCGTTTCGTTTCAGGAATTCTGAGGAAAAGACCGGTTTGAGATAAGACAGGGGGTGGCCCTTCTTTTCCAGCGGCCCTGCCATGAATGGCAGAAGTTCAATGGCATTGATGTTGTTAAAAAGGGCAGGGGTAAACATCGGATACGGTTTTTCCTGTGTTTCGGGCACCACCAGAAGATTATCCACAGCGATGTCGGCGTGTTTTTTTTCCGCAAGATCGATCAGGCGGCGCAGACGATCCGACGTAAAACAATCATCGCCATCCAGAATGGCAACCCATCTTCCACGGGCTGCGCGCAGCCCTTCATTTCGGGCCGCGCCGGGCCCAAGGTTTTCGGGAAGGCGGATGATTTTCAATCTGTGGTCATCCAATGTTTCCAGGATATCAAGCGTTCCATCCGTGGAACCGTTGTCCACGACGATAACTTCGACACTCACGCCTTCTTGGCCCATAGCTGAATTCACGGCGCGGGCGATGTAGGGGGATACGTTATAGGTCGGGATGATGATGCTGGCGTCTATGTGCATTGTTCACCCATTCCCGGAAGCATTGATGCCCCCGTGCGCTTTGTCATAGGCGCGGACAAAATACCATCGCCAGCCGATGATGAACAAGCCGGAGAGGATGGAGCTATACCCCGCGCCGACAAGACCATATTGGGGGATCAGCCAAATATTGGTCAGGAAAGAAACAACGAGCGTGGCGATGCTGCCTTTCCAGATGGCCCCGTCCTGATGCCTTGCGAAGAAAACATTGTTCAGTCCTTCGCTTCCCACGCGGCAGATGACGCCGACAAGCAGTAACCAAAAAACAAAATTGTGTTCTGAAATCTCCGGCTTTTTCAGGAATATTGCAAGGACGGGAACGCAAAAACCAAGAATGATGGACAGGCCAATGGCCACGATGGTGGATTGAACAACAATTTTTTTGGCAATGATCCGGAAGTTTTGGGTATCGCCGCTCCGGTGCGTTGAAATGAGGTCGGGGAGCTTGAAGGTGTTGATCCCGCTGGAAACCAGCGCGGAAACCGCCGCGGCAAACGAAGAAAAGAACCCGAGAACGCCCACCATTTCCCGCGTCATGCTGTATTCCACGATAAAGCGGTCGATGTTGGCCGCCCCGACGGCACCGACGGCACCAACCCATATCGGCAGGCACAGTTTCACGTCGTCGAATATTCTGGTCCAGTTGACCTTGGTCTGGATCGCCTGTTTCCATGGCAGATGCCGCAGCATATAGGCGGTGATCAGAAGGCTGAATAAAATGCCGATAAACCAAAGAATGAACACGGCCCCAAGGGAATGGAATACGGGGAAAAAGAAACCAAGGCCGACCAGGGGTATAACCCATGCGGCCGAACGTACGAAGAAAAGAAGATTGGCCAGTATGGGTCTTTTTAAATAGATGAAGTTCGTCGAGGTGACCGTGCACAGGCTTTCGAGAACGGACAACACCACGGTGACCAGTATGATTTTGTAATCCATCATGCCCGGAAACAAAAAGACGGCACCAATCCCTGCCAGAATTAAAACGCCGTAATTCAGGCAATAGAATACGATTTCATCACGGATCAATGTTGCAATCGTCAAGGGGGTGGCATCGACAATTTCACGGACAACCCTGTAATCAAGACGCATGCCGAGCAATTGAATGGCAATCGCCACCACCGAGGTGATCAGTCCGTAAGTCCCCATTTCACCCAGCGAAAGATAGCGGGCGAAGAAAATGGTCAGCAACAGTTTAAACCCAAGGGAGCCCAGACGGAGCAGGACGTTGCAAAGGCTTAATACGGAAGATTTGCCAAGGATGTTTTTCAATGCGTTCAAGCTGACAGTCACGGGTTACAGAATCTTTTTCTCGCGTTCGTTTTTATCATTATATCCGGGGCGGGTACCCGGCGTGGCGACCATGATGGCCGCTGCAAGCTCGGATTTGGCAGAATTCTCGGCGTGATGGCGGTTTCCGTCCGAATACAACTTGTCACTTTTATCCCAATCTCTTATATACATCTTCGCAAATGCAGCAACGAATTTATGAGCTTGTCGCCGTATTTTCATAATGCAAAGGAAGGTTTATGTCCACCCCTCTCGTCGATGTTCTGATTCCTGCCTATAACAGCGAGTCTACGATCCGGGAAAGCGTCCAGAGCATATTGGGGCAAACCTTCAAAGACATCCGGGTTCATGTCGTGAACGATGGTTCTAAGGACGGTACAAAGGCCATTCTGGAAGACATGAGTGCCGCGGATGAGCGGCTGAAGGTTTATACAAAAGAGAACGGTGGTATTGTCGATGCCCTGAATTACGGGTTGAAATATTGCTCTGCCGCCTATCTGGCCCGGCATGACGGGGACGACATTGCCTATCCCGAACGGTTTGCGCGTCAAATAGAATACCTCAACGCAAATCCGGATTGTGTGGCGGTGGGGTGCCAGGTTCGCCATATCAATGCCAAAGGCGAGCCCACGGGTTCCACATCAGACGTTGTTTCGCCCGAAATGTCCAACCCATATTCTTTTCCCGCGATCGAACCATACATCATTCATCCGTTTTTGATGACCCGCAGAGAGGCGGTTGAAAAGGCGGGTGGTTACCGGTTTGCGCATCATTGCGAAGATACGGATTTGTATTGGCGGCTTCAACGGATCGGGCGGCTGCACAATCTCAACGACATTCTGGGTGAATACAGGTTGCATGCCGAAAGTATATCCGGGAGCTCGCTGGCAAATGGAAGGTTGATGGCCGTATTTTCGCAATTGACGGCGATTTCCGAACAGCGTTTCAGGAATAACAAACCGGATATTGCATTCAATAAAGAATTAATTCTGGCAGCCAAGAGCAAAGCAACCTTCGGGGAAATTATCGAGACATGTACCATGAAGGCATCGCTGACGGCGGAAGAGGGGACGTATCTCAAGGCCGCAGCATGCGCAAAAATTCTCGAACTCGTTTCTTACAGGCCGTATGATCTGGAACTTTCCGATGCGCAATACGTAGGTTCCGTTCTTGGTGGTTGCAAAGAATATAAAAACGAGGTTCTTGTGCGCCAGTTGACGGGAACGGCTGCCAATCTTGTCTTGAAGGGCCGCATTAAAAGCGGGATTGCGTTGCTGTCATTGAAAGATATGCCACCGTTTTTGTACCGGATTGTGTTGCGTATCATGTTGCCCATGACGGTGCGTAAAAAAATAAGGAGTCTGCTTGGAAAAACAGGCCCGTCCAAATAAAATGACACAGGAGATTTCAATGAACGGCAATACCCCATCCCCCTATACCGGGCTTATCAATACGCTTCGTAGCAAGATTGAAACGACGTTGAGCGACTGGATCGTTCCGGAAGGAAGAAGTTTTGCGATTCTGGATTTCCCCCATCACAACAATATTGGTGACAGTGCCATTTATGTCGGACAGATGAGCTATCTTCGCAAAAGAAACCTTTTCCCCGCTTATGTTGCACCGATCAGCAAGTTCGATGCCGAAGAAATGGCATCTGCGATTGGTGATGGGCCGATTTACATTCATGGCGGGGGGAATCTGGGGGATTTGTGGCCATGGTTCCAGAATTTCAAGGAACAGATATTGGAACAGTATAAGGGACGGGAAATCGTCCAGTTTCCACAATCAATTCATTTTTCTTCGCAAAAAAATATCGATGAAATGGCCAGGAAAATCGAAGGTCACGGAAATTATAAACTTCTGGTCAGAGATGAGCCCAGCTTTGAACTGGCAAAGAAGAGCTTTCAATGCGATGTGCGTTTGTGTCCGGATATGGCTTTTTGCATTCCCCCGATCGCACGGCCGAACCCCGCGTATGAAATCTTGTTGCATCTGCGGGAAGATCAGGAAGCCAAAACAAGTTACGATACGGCGGCTCTCTTAAAGCATGCGGGAATCTTGCAACGTGACTGGCCGAACGAAGGAAAACAAAAAAAGCTGGCACTGTATGCGCAGAGTTTCGCCCAGTCTTTCTTTTCGGACAATGGGTTTCGGGGGCGAAACAAATTGATTGCATCATTCTATGCACAGCTTGCGACGCTGCGTTTTTTCCGCGGGGTTGGAATTTTGGGGCAGGCAAAATGTGTTGTGACAGACAGGCTTCACGGTCACATCATGTGCACTCTTTTGGGAATACCGCACGCCGTTCTTGATAACAGCTATGGCAAGATCAGCCGTTTTATGGCGGCATGGGGCACCGGTGTCGATCACACATATCCCGTAACGACGTTGAACGAGGCAATCCATATATTGTGTGAAAAAGAACGCCTCAATCTCGATATTTCAAAGGCTGAATTCCCGACGGCCGCCTGAAAATAAATCGGTGGATTTGAGATATGTTGTGGCGGGCAGGGGGGGATTCGAACCCCCGATAGACTTGCGCCTATGCCGCATTTCGAGTGCGGCATATATTCCTTACCTTGTTGTAATTAAACGATAAAATTTTATAGCATGTAAAACTGTGTAAGGAAATGTGTAAGAAAGCAAGACCAAAAAGATCAAACTTTCGCGCGTTCGTCCCCCCGTCTTCGCAAAGCTCTTTTCAGACGCCACCTTAAGATGCGCCATCTGTTGTCTAAGCCCCCACTTTACGAAACGAAGATTAGAAACGTAACGATACAATCAGCACATGCAATGGCAAACAGATTCACTTAAAACATGGACTCTAAAATGGGGGTTGACCAAATGTTATGCCGCGCGGTAGCCCAGTTTTTCCATGGAACGAAAGTCCGGCACCTCATCTTGTGCGAGCAATGTCATCCCCATGCGTTTGTAATAATCCAGCAGCGTGGGGTGGTTTGATGATGACATGCTCCAATATACGGTTTCATAATCCTTGAACAATTCATCAAACAGCATTTCAAAGTAGGCGGTGCCACGTCCTTTTCCCTCTTGTCCCGGGAATGTGGCGAGGTTTTCTCTTTCAAT
>CAYRDI010000009.1:0-54130 GCA_964423095.1 uncultured Micavibrio sp. | reverse complement strand
CGGGCTGTTACCAATAAAGGGAAAAATATTCATTTGGAGGCTGCGGCGAACCTTTTTGGTATAGCCCTCGCTCCAGCGTTCTTTTTGAACCTCTAGCCATTCCATAGCAATGGTTTCAAAACTGTTTTGGGTGGTTTTTAAGGCTTCTAGCCGGTTAACATGCTTTTGAGCCATAGGATCAATTGGAGGATCTGCGGCAAGTAACTTTTTCGCTTTGTCTCTAGCTTCTCTGGCTTCGGCCAGAGACGTGGCGGGGAAGGTTCCCAGGGCCATGAGTTTTTCAAGGCCCAGGAAGCGGTATTTAAGCCGCCAGTATTTGGAGCCATTCGGGTTTACAAGGAGATAAAGGCCGCCGCCATCCGTTATTTTAAAGGGTTTTTGAGCGGGTTTGGCATTTTTGCAAGCTGTAACGGTCAGCTTCATTTGATACCCCCAATCTTGAAATCTTGTACCCCAAATATACCCCCATTTCGCACGATTGTACAGGAACAAAAAAGAACACTTGCGATTGCAAATGAAAAGAAAGTCTAATGAAACCGCTGGTTTTGCGGTTGCGGACGACTATATACGAATGCAGGAGATTGGTAAAATGGTGCCCAGGGCCAGAATCGAACTGGCGACACAGGGATTTTCAGTCCCTTGCTCTACCGACTGAGCTACCGGGGCGACTTCGGTAAGAGGCTCTTATAAAGGAGCGATGCGGCCCTGTCCAGCCCCAAATATGGCCTTTTCGGCCGCTCAACCCGTGGCCAAACCCTCAATGTTATCAAGGCGTTCGCCGAGCGGCGGGGTGCGGCGTTTGCGCGTGATTTCGGCCAGTCCCAGGGCCGTCATCCCGTGGATCTGGACGGTGCAGGGGTCGGTATCGAAAATGTCGGCCAGCGATTCCAGCAGTTTTTGCTGATCTGCCTTTTTGTTCAGTTTCAGGAAATCAATCAGGATGATTCCGCCAAGGTTGCGCAGGCGGATTTGCCGGGCGATTTCCTGCGCCGCCTCCAAATTCACATCCATGGCCGGGCGGTCGTCGCCGCCGCGGTTGACGTCAATGGCGGTGAGGGCGGCCGTTTCCTGAATGATAATGGAACCGCCGCTTAACAGAAGGCCGTAATCCTGAAACAGATCTTCTATATCGCCGAGCAGGCCGCGCTCATCGAAGAGTGCGAGATCGAGCTCGGCTTCTTCCAACTCGACAGCCATGATTTTGGGAACGAGATCGGGGCCGAACACTTCACACCATTCTTCCACCTGTTTGTACCGGTCCATGGTGACCACTTCGATCCGGTCGATGGAAGAACCGGCCTGGTCGCCCAGCGTGCGGATCAACGCATCGGGGCCTTCGCGGACGAGTTTTGCCTCGCTTCCCTTGAGCAAGAGCTGGAGTTTCCCCCACTCCCCTTGCAGGATTTTTGCCTCGCGCAGCAAGATGTCCATTTGCGTGTCTTCGGATGATGCACGCAGGATCAATCCCTTGATCGGGTCGAACTTTGCCATCATCTTCATCAGGTTGTCGCGGAGCTTTTTATTGCGGATGCGCGATGATACGGCGTTTTCATTCATCATCGGCGCGTAAATCAAAAACCGGCCCGGCAGGGTGATGTCCATGGACAGTTTCGGGGTTTTGTCTTCGCGGATGAATTCAAAATCGTCTTCGTTTTTAAGGTATCCGCTTTTCGCCTGTACCGCGATCATATCGCCGGCGGCGAGCAGTTTGCCGATCGATTCCGCGCCGCCTTTGACGATTGTGCCGTCGGGTTTTTTGATGCGCACATCCTTGTTTTGCAAAAACCCTTCGTTGCCGTTGCCCAGATCGACGAACGCCGCATCCATGGATTTATCGATCCGTGTGATTTTGGCCCAGTAAATGGCCCCCCACCGCACGGCTTCATGTCCCGGATCGACCTCCAGCCCCTGCAACTTGCCGCCTTCCGTTGCCGCAACCCACAAACCGCCGTCCAGTTCTTCGACCATGATGTCCATGGATCAATCCTTTTTGTATCCCGCCGCTTTTAACATACGCGAAACATCGTAAAGGGAAAGGCCGATAATGTTGCTATACGATCCGGCAATGTATTTGATGAAGGTGGAGGCGATGCCCTGAATGGCATAAGATCCCGCCTTTCCTTCCCAATCGCCGCTTTCGATATATGTTTCGATGTCCGAAACGGTCAGGCGGCGCGAGGCAACGGTCGTCTGGCACAAATGCGTGAATTTTTTACCCGATGATGGCGCGATCACGCAAATGCCGCCATTCACCTTGTGCCGGCGGCCGGACAGGATGCCCAGAATCCTCCGTGCGTCCGCGGCGTCTTTGGGTTTGTCCATCAGGCGGCGGCCGCAGGCCACGGTCGTATCCGCACCGATGACAAAGGCGTTTGGATGCAAGGCCGCAATCTTTTCCGCTTTTTGAATGGCAAGACGCTGCGCGAGCGCGTGCGGCAATTCGCCCTTCAATGGTGTTTCGTCGATGTCGGCGGGAATAATGTCATCCGGCACAATCCCGATCTGCGCGAGCAGATCGACGCGGCGCGGGGATGCGGAGGCGAGGATCAGCTTATTTTTCACGGAAAATAATGCGGCCTTTGGACAAATCATACGGCGTCATTTCCACAACCACCGTATCGCCTTCCAGAACGCGGATACGGTTTTTGCGCATTTTTCCGGCGGTGTGGGCCAGAACCACATGGTCGTTCTCCAGCTTTACCCGGAACATTGCGTTGGGCAGAACTTCGGTCACCGTTCCCTTGAATTCGATCAGGTCTTCCTTGGCCATGTGGTCCTTTAAAAATCCTTGTTTGTCTGATGGTTGGGTAAGTCTATACTCTTCGTTATGGGATATTGCAAACGGGGATTCGTTGTTTTGCTTGACCTACCCACCATGAATGTGTTTTATGAAAAAAGATAAGAGAGGCTATTATGGGGTATAATCCTACATTTCGCGCAGAACCCTATGTTCTGGGTTTTGAGGTTGTTGCTGTTATAGAACCATCTGGGGACGTAAAGCCCGATCCCGAGGTTGCAGAACGCTTAGCGGCAGAAAAAGACCCGGTCGTTCATTGTTTTCCCCCGGTTCACGCGGTTCCACGTTTGACGCGCTAGAGTATCAACCCGCCCAAAGCCGCGCCTGATCCATATGCAGGACGCAGACCAGGGTAAAAAGCCGCCGTGCGGTGTTGTGGTCCATCGCGACCTTGTCTTTCAACCGTTCGATCATCAGGTCGGCAGCTTCGTTGTGAATCCCGCGTCGCGCCATGTCGATGGGTTCCAGCTTTTCGGTGCGTCCTTCTTTCCTCATCGCCTCATAGCTTTCGATCATCAGGAAATAATCCTTGATGATCCCGCGATAGGGGGAGAGCGAGAGGATCAGGTGCGGCAAGGCCGCGCCGCCATCATTGACGGCCTTTAACACCAGTTGCCTGTTTTCGATGGAAAGATCGATGGCGTAGGGCCCGCCCGCGTTTGAAAATTTTATCTGTCCTTCGCGGCATAAATCTTGGATCGCCTGTGTGCGCTCATGGTCCATTGCCTTTGGCGCGGCGCCGTTTGGATAATGAAGCGTGATAGAGGCGATATCGGAGGTCATTTGACGCCCGCGCGGAATTTGCTAATCCAGTCCTGCATGACATCGGGCATGGTTTTTAACGCCGTGCGGTTGACGATCAGGCGGCTTGATACATCCATGATCTTTTCCACCTCGACCAACCCGTTGGCTTTTAACGTCCCGCCGCTGGAAACCAGATCGACGATCCGCCTTGCGAGGCCGAGCGCGGGCGCAATTTCCATCGCCCCGTTCAATTTGATGCATTCGGTTTGCACACCGCGCGCCGCAAAATGTTTGCGGGTCAGGTTGGGGTATTTTGTGGCCACACGGATATGGCTCCATTGTTTGGGATTGTCTTTTCCGGCCTCGTCACCGCGCATGGCCACGGACAAACGGCACAGGCCGATCTTCAAATCCACGGGAGCGTACAATTCCGAATAATCGAATTCGTCCAGAACGTCCGACCCCGCGATGCCCAGATGCGCGGCGCCAAACGCCGTAAAGGTTGCCACATCGAACGCGCGGACGCGGATGATATCGAGGTGGTCCAGATTGGTTTTGAATTGTAAAAGACGGGAATCTTTATCGTAAAACGCCTTTTCCGGCACAATGCCGGCGGCATCAAGAAAGGGCTGGCATTCTTCTAAAATGCGGCCTTTGGGCAGGGCGAGGATGAGTTTTTGTTGTTCCATTGTTTGTAAATATTTTTTGCTAATAGGAGAGGAAAATATACAGTATTTCAATTGGTTGCAATATATTACCCGTTATTTGTTGACATAATATATGATGAAGGGTTATATTTTAACCTATAATTTTTGGGAAGTAATAAAAGGGTTGTTAAAATGCCAACGAACGAATTTTCTAGAGCATCGGAAGATGCTGCGAATGTTTTTGAGGTTTTTGCAAACGGGCGGATAGGGGAGCTGATCACAGAGGTTGTTGGCAATGACGAGCTACAAAAGCGTTTTGAGGAACATCCTGAGTTTCAGCAAAAAGAATTCGATGGTAAGCCCAGTGGTATTATCGCTTTGGAATTGGGAATCGTAAATAAAGAAGTTAAAAATGCGCTCCTTGTTGCCCAAGCGGCTTGTCGTGCGGTCGCTGTTGCACAAGGAAATCAAGAGGCAAAACCGTTAACGGATGATGTCTTTAAGTTTGTCGGTTCGGACAGAGATCCTGAAATTTTGAAAGAGGCACAGGCCACATGGCAGATTGCCAACTATGTTCACCATGATGAAATGTCGCGCGATGTGTTTGCGAAACAGGCAGCAAAGTACTTGCATCACTCTGCGCAGGTCTTGGAAGGTGAAGGGTTTTCTGATGCCGCAAGCAAGATTAGTGCCGTTTATGACAGCGTAAGATTTGTACGGGAAACCCCCTATACACCGAATGACTACGTTAAAGATGCATATCTAGCCCAAAGCGAAGCGAACACGGGCGCCGGTCCAGATGTTGTATATGAAGAAATCCTAAAAAAATTGGACAATCTTACTTCTGGACAAGGTGTTGAAGATCGCGCTCTTGCGAATAGAGAGCGTGTAAGGTGGCAGCGCGACCTTAAAAACGAATAGAAAATATTATTTTTAAAATTTCAAAGTAAAAATAAAAGATATTTTTTCTCTCCATGCTTTCAAGACGGGCCGTGGTTCAAGCTGATAAAAGACAGGTTGGCCCCTGCATTTCCATCTATTTGGCGGCGGCGCAGGCTGAAATAAAGGCCGCTGTAGGTATCTTCATCCGAAGCGGAACGAATGTGAACCCCAAGCCGCTGTAATTCCGCCACGGCAAAGGCCGTATAATCCAGTTTGCACTTTTCTGCGCCGTCCGGAATCATGTGTGACGCTACGGCCGGATTTTGCCGTATCCAGTCTTCGGCAGGGCCGCTGAGATAATGATGCTGTGATTGGAGGCAGGGGCCGAGCCACGCCTCGATATGGCTGGCGTTCATGTCCTCCATGGCTTCCACGACCCTTTGGGTAAATCCTTGCAACAGCATTTCGCGGCTTAAATGGATGGTGCCGGTTATGCCTTCCTTTTTGTCGGCGAGCAGAACGGGGAGGCAATCACTGGTCAAAACGCCCAGGACCACATTGTCCATGCGGGTCAAAATGCATTCCGCCGCCGGTCTTTGGGTATCCGATTTTGGCACGGTGTCCAGAATATGGATGTCGGGGCAGGTGCCGGGGATGGGCGTAACCAGTTGTCGCGCGGCGAAACTAAAACGCTCCATGATCGATATACGGTTGATACGTGATTGATCGCGGCGCGGGCCTTCCTCGCTGCCCAGCCCGCAATCGCCGTCGTAAAGCCCGCCGAAAAAGGTTGTGATTCCACTCATGGACATATTCCGCGCAAAGCCTTATTCGCCCGGCGAGGGAGGCACGAGTGCCAAATGGCTGGGCCGTGCTGTCATGTTATGGGTCGGCGGCTGGGGATGCGTGCGCAGGGCGGCCATAACATGGTTTTCGAATGTCTCCACCTTTGCTGCCAGATCGCTGCCCATCCTGTTCCATGTTGCGGCCATCATGAAGTAGAGCGGAATATCTCGCTCTTGTAACTTTACCAGTATCTCTCTGTCATACTCGTCCAGATTTTCACCAAAATCATCGATTTCCTGAAACGCGTAGATATGTGCCAGAAAGGAAACATCACAACCATTGTCCAGATCGTCCGGCGCAAGCTCTCCGGCCAGGAAGGCAACGGCTTCTTCGTATAAACGGTTTGCGCGGTGAATGATGTCTATATCAAAACCGTCGTCGCGTGTGGTTATGTTGTCGGGATCGTCCGGATCCTGCACAGGTTCGTTTGCGCTGGTGGTATATTCATTACAAATGACGGCGGTGACGATAGCATCGAAATCCGGCCGGTAACCGTTCGGAAAAAAATCTTTTTTGTATTTTTTGTATAAATCATAGAGCGGTTGGATTTTTTCAATCGTATGCTGATTTCCCATTAATTGCGCGGCGGAACGATCCGTCCTGTCGGTTGCATACGATTCAATCATGATTTTTTTGATGAACCCGACGGCGGCCACGGCCGTTTTGTCGCTTTCGTCTATACCCAGCGTAGCCAGAACGCTGGAAAGGCTGAATTTATCAAGGCTGACAATATTAAAAGGATTGGGATTACTCATTATACACTCAAATGATTATTCGGTTACCGCTCTTTCACCCGCGCGATATCCGCGCCGACGCCGGTGAGCTTTTCAACGATGTTTTCGTATCCGCGTTCCAGATGATAGATGCGGTTGACGATGGTTTCGCCTTCGGCCGCCAATCCGGCCAGCACAAGCGCGACGGATGCGCGCAGGTCGGTCGCCATCACTTCGGCCCCTTTTAATTTCTCCACGCCGCGGATGATGGCGGAATTTCCCTGCACCGTGATATTCGCCCCCATGCGGCAGAGTTCGGGCACATGCATAAAACGGTTTTCGAACACGGTTTCGGTGACCATGCCTGCGCCCTTGCACATTGTCATCATCGCCATGAATTGGGCTTGCAGATCGGTCGCAAAACCGGGATAGGGTTCGGTCATGATGTCGATGCCCTGCAAATGGCTTCCATTGCGGTGGACGAAGACATCGTTTCCATCCTGTTTGATTTCCATGCCGGCACCGGTGAGCGGGCCGGTGAGGGCGGATAGGAAATCCAGCCGTGTGTTTTTCAATCGTACCTCGCCGCCCGTCAGACCAACGGCGCACATATAGGTGCCCGTTTCGATGCGGTCGGGAATGCAGCTATGCGTGGTGCCGTTCAATGCGCTGACACCTTCGATGCGGATTTCACTTGTGCCCAGCCCTTCGATCTTCGCGCCCATTTTAATAAGCGCATTGCCTTGATCGACAATCTCCGGCTCCCGCGCGGCGTTCGATAAAACCGTGATGCCGTTCGCCAGTGTGGCGGCCATCATGATGTTTTCGGTGGCCCCGACGGATACGAACGGGAACGTGATGTGCGCGCCTTTCAATCCCTTTGGCGCACGGGCCTTGATATAACCGCCATCGAGCGTGATCTCCGCACCCATGGCTTCAAATCCTTTGAGGTGCAGATCGACGGGGCGCGTGCCGATCGCGCAACCGCCCGGCATGGAAATATCGGCTTCGCCGCAACGGGCGAGCAGGGGGCCGAGCACGAGCACGCTGGCCCGCATCTTGCGGACGAGGTCATAGGGGGCAATCGTGGTTTTGATCTCTTTGGCGTGCAGCATGGCCACGCCATCGGATCGAAGGCCGACCGTCATGCCCAGATAATCGAGCAGTTCCGCCATGGTGCGGACGTCGCCGAGGCTCACCGGCATATTGGTGAATTCCACCGGTTGATCGGTCAGCAATGCCGCGCACATGTGTTTCAATGCGGCGTTCTTCGCGCCGGAAATCTTTATCTCGCCCTTTAAACGGTTGCCGCCGCGCACGCGCAAGGCATTCAGAGTCGAAGGCTTTGCTTCGCCGTGAATGATCTCGATCACTTCGCCCGCTGGGGCATTTTCTTTTGCGGCCATGGAATTGGTCATGCTTTGTCTTTCATGCGGGGGAGTGTCACGCCGCGCTGGCCCATATATTTTCCGGCGCGATCGGCGTAGGAGATTTCGCACGGGGCGGAGCCTTTGAAGAATAAAAATTGTGCCACGCCTTCATTGGCATAGACTTTGGCGGGCAGAGGCGTGGTGTTGGAAATCTCCAGCGTCACATGCCCTTCCCAGCCTGGCTCCAGCGGTGTGACATTCACGATCAATCCGCAACGCGCGTATGTGGATTTTCCCAGACAGATGACCAGAACATCCTTGGGAATGCGGAAATATTCAACGGAGCGGGTCAGCACGAACGAATTGGGCGGGATGATGCATTCATCCACTTCGCGGTCTACGAAACTGTCCTTGGAAAAATTCTTCGGATCGACAATCGCGTTATCAACATTGGTAAAAATTTTGAATTCGTTGGAACAGCGGGCATCGTATCCATAGGATGACAGGCCGTATGAAATGACGCCATTATGATTTTGTTTTTCCACGAACGGGTCGATCATGCCGTGGTTGAGCGCAAGATCGCGGATTTGCCCATCCGACAAAATGCCGGGCAGGGATGCGGCGGCAAGATCGTCATCATTCGCGGTTTTCAGGTTCTTCATCTTTTTCGTCCTTGCTTGTCGCCTCTTTCCGGCGTTTCAGGTTGTCCCGTAACGCGGCGGCCCGTTTTTGGGCGCGGATTTCGGCCATTTTCCGGCCATGCTCGGTTAAATTGTTGCCCATCGCGATATTTTCCAAAAAACAAGGTTGGACTATAGGCAATTCGGGCTTGAGAGGGAAGGGATATTATAGTAGTTTCCCCCCGACTTTGGGGATAAAAGCCCCGTTTTCCCCACAGCAGGCTGCTGTAGCTCAGTGGTAGAGCACTCCCTTGGTAAGGGAGAGGTCGAGCGTTCAATCCGCTTCAGCAGCACCATCTTTTGTGACCGTTCTGTCACGGTTCCTTTTCCGGCTGGTTTCAAATGTATTCAAAGCATGAATGCCTACGGATGCACGGTTTCATTTAACTTGTCGTGAAGAAAACATCCTTTAAGATTTTTTATAAGTCGTTCATCGTATCGGTGGTTGGCAAAGGATGCCCCGGTCTTGCCCGCGATGTCCGCCGCAGACAGAAGGGAATTTTAACCATGATTTTTAAGAAGTTTTCAGAAGATGCCGCCAAGCTCGAAGCGATCGGGAAATCCCAGGCCGTGATCGAATTCGCGTTGGATGGGACGATTTTGAACGCGAATGAAAATTTCCAAAAAGCCATGGGCTATTCGCTGGAGGAGATCCGGGGCCGGCATCACAGCATGTTTGCCGATACGGCCTATGCGGCCAGTCCGGAATATAAACAATTCTGGGCGGATTTAAAAAACGGCGAATACAAGGCCGGGGAATTCAAACGCTATGCCAAAGGCGGGCGCGAAGTCTGGCTTCAGGCGTCCTACGATCCTGTGATGGGGGCGGACGGGCAGCCGGTGAAAGTGGTCAAGGTTGCATCGGATATTACCTTGCGCAAATTGGATGCGGCGGATTCGATTGGAAAGATCAGTGCGGTGGATAAGGCACAAGCCGTGATCGAATTCGATCTGCAGGGAAATATCCTGACGGCAAATTCCAATTTTCTGGGCGCGATGGGTTATGCGCTGGAAGAAATTTCGGGCAAACATCACCGGATGTTTGTGGAAACGTCTTATGCTCAAAGCCCGCAATATACAGCGTTTTGGGACCGGCTGCGCAACGGTCAGTTCGATGCCGGCGAATATAAACGGATCGGCAAGGGCGGGAAGGAAGTGTGGATTCAGGCCTCCTACAACCCCATCTTCGATATGAGCGGCAAACCGTTCAAGGTGGTTAAATTCGCCACCGATGTCACCGCGCAAAAACTGGCGGCCGCGGAATCCGAAGGAAAGATCAACGCCATCGGAAAATCGCAGGCTGTGATCGAATTTGATCTGCAAGGCAATATTCTAACGGCGAATGCCAACTTTCTGGGCGCGATGGGTTATACGCTCGATGAAATATGCGGCAAGCATCACAGTATGTTTGTGGAACCCGCCGAAGCGCAAAGTTCGGATTACAGGGCCTTTTGGGAAAAGCTGCGGCGCGGGGAATTTGAAAGCCGCGCCTACAAACGGATCGGCAAGGGCGGCAAGGTCGTGTGGATTCAGGCCTCCTACAACCCTATTCTCGATATGGGTGGGAAGCCGTTCAAGGTGGTTAAATATGCAACCGACATCACAGGCGTCATGCAAACCGCCGATCTGGCCGACCAGACGACCTCCAGCGTGCAAAGCGTGGCGGCGGCGGTGGAACAAATGACCGCATCCATCGAAGAGATCAGCAAGAACATGTCGATGACGCAGACCTCCATGGAGGATATTGTGACGAAAACCGCGCTGTCCGGGGAGGCGACAAGCCGGCTGGTCGGCAGCATTGACGCCATGCAGCGCATTGCAGGGTTGATCAGCGATATCGCCAACCAGACCAACCTGCTGGCCTTGAACGCGACGATCGAGGCGGCCAGGGCGGGCGAGGCCGGAAAAGGATTTTCCGTGGTGGCCTCCGAAGTGAAAAACCTTGCCAACGAAACGGCAAAAGCGACGGAGGAGATCACGCAGGAGCTGGCATCGGTTCAGGCCATGACCAGCGAGGTCGCCAACAGCGTGACATCCATCGTGGATGCAACCAACGCGGTGAACCAGTATGTTTCCACGGTGGCGAGCGCGATCGAAGAACAAAACGTCGTTACACGCGATGTTTCCGACAACACGCAAAGAACGGCAAACTCCGTACAGGAAATTTCCGACCGCATCCGCGGGCTGGCTCAAAGGGCGGCCTGACGGCGCAAAACCGGTGTAGGAAACTATTCCTTGACAAGATTCGATGGGTCGTATAAAGTCGTGGGTCTGTGACGGGATCGTTGCGCCTTTTTGATAAGGTGCTGGCCTTTGCGGCCCGTTCCGTCGCCCAATGTCCGACCGCATCGAACCATTTTTGCGCCGCCCGCCAGGGCGGCTTTTTCGTGCGGCGGTTTTTTTCCCTTTCGTCTTTCTTTTTAAGGAGAACCAGCATGCCCCCATTGTCTTTATGCCCGCACAAACGCGGGCGATTCATTTTTGCCATCTCAACAACAGGGGGGCGGGAATGAAATTAGGAACCGGTTTGGGATTTTGCCGCACGGGTGCGGCCGGTCCCGTTTTTCAAAACACCTTCGCCGTGCAAAAAACAGAACCTTTTGACGGTTCCGCGCTGGATACGTCGTACTGGTCCGCGCAACAACCCGCGCGCGTGACCGTATCGGGCGGAAACGTATCGCTTACCGCGACGGCGGCGGGGTATCTCGATAACAACGTCTATGCCACCTCCGCCTTGTCCACGGCCGATACGCTGGTCAGTGTTGACGTTCCCGCAGGTGTTTCGCAAGAAGCCCTGGGGTTGGTCGCGCGCCGGGATGCATCGGGGAACAGCTATCTGGTCGGCCTTACTGTGTCCGCCGGGATCAGAACATACCGACTGACGCAACCTTCAACCTCTTCGCCGCTCGATATTGCATGGACGACACCGCACAATCTTTTTTCCAGCGGCGGCACGCTTGAAATGTATGCCGTGGGCGCCAGCCCGACGCGCATCATCACGGTCATCAAAAATACGGCCGGAAAGGTGATGGCGGTGCAGACCATGACGGACAGCACCGCGGGGTATCAAACGGCGGGGTCGGTTGGTTTTGCCGGATGGACAACGGGGCCGGCCGTGCTTTCGAATGCGCGGATATATACGCGCCAGTCAACATCGCAAGGCCCGATCAAAACGCTGAAAATCGGCGACAGCCTGACCGAAGGGTATCTGACCAGCGGCGGCGCGGCCAGAACGGTGGCGCAAGAAGACACCGCGATGGCGAATATCACGGGCCTGACCTTCAACACGCAAATTCAGGGCGTGGGCGGCACGACAACAACGGACTGGTTGCCGGGGACGGGGAATTTGAACACCGCCATATCGACCGCCAATGCAAACAGTGTGGAGGTGATCAGCGTCTGGCTCGGCACGAACGATTGCAACGGTATATTGTTGACGCCCGTGGCAACGTATCTTTCCAACCTTCAATCCATTTGCGCGGCGTTGTTTGCGAACGTCCCGACCCTGAAATCAATCATCCTGAACGGCCCGTCATGGCACGGGGCCGTATCTGCGAACCGGAGCGCGACCACGTTGGCCCTTGCGCAAACCTATTGCGCGCAGCTTCCCACCATTTGCACGGGTTTTAACGGGCGCGGTATTTTGCTGGGGGATGTCAGCTCGATCGATTATTTTGCGAACAAGACCACGCTGTATAACAGCGATCAGGTTCACTTGAACGATAGCGGCGCGGTGCGTTGCGGGCTGATCCACGCCCTGACCACGGCCAAGGTTTTGGGGCTCATCCCTTAAACGAAAAAGCCACGCCTTTTTCGGGGGGCGTGGCTTTTCAAAACGGAAATCTTTGTTATTTCTGGCCGTGTGATGCGTCCTTGTCCACGGGGCGCGGCGGCAACGGGGCGGGCGGCGGTGGTATTTCGCACGCCGTGGTGGCCTTTAACAGTTCCGGCCATTTTTCAACCCAGCCGCGCTCATGGTCGGCATCTTGTACCAACGTGTAATGCACACAGTTGGACGGGCCCATGGCCTGACGGAAGGAATGATAAACGGACGGCGGGGTCACTTCATCCCCCGCGCCGATGAAATGGTGTTGCGGCATACCGGCCAATGCGGGCGCGATCACGTTGGCGCGGACATTGTCGGCATCCAAAGCCTGGCCGGTCTTTTCATAGACCATATCGGGGGTCAGGTTTCCGGCAACGGTGCGCAAACTGGCAACATCTTTACGCTGGGCGGCGAGTGCTGCGGCGATGTTCGCTCCGCCGTCATATCCGATCAGGTTGAATTCGGTAATGTCGTAACGCGCCTTCATATCGTCCAGTGCTGCGTTATAGGCCTGCAGGACTTCGGGGGAATAACGGCGCGTGCTCCAATATTTCGGATCGCACTCGTTTTTGTCCGGTACTTCCATATACATGCAAGGCCGCGCGATATAGCCAAGGTTTCCGGCATTGTCGCGGGAGGCGAGATGGAGTGCCACAGGGTTTTCCGGCGTCGAATCAACCGTCACTTCGCGGTCCAGATAGGTGGGGTCGCCATCGCCTTCAATATAAACGTCGGCGGGGGCGAAATGGTCGTGCATCCGTTCCCAGAGCTGGAAGTTCATATCGCCCACCGCCATTTTCCGTTCCACCATAAAGGCGGGGCGGGCAATCCGTTCTGCGGTGACTTCGCGGAATTCCGCGCCGACGGAACAGGCGGCCAACGTGGAGGAACCGAGCAGGATCGAAAGGGCGATACGGGCAAAATGTTTTTTCATGGATGGCTTTCCGGAACAGGAAAAGAAGGGAATCATCAATAACGTCCAATAGTTTAAGCCGAAAACACGGCTTTGGCCATGGGGAAATGCGGGTTTCCGCCCATCTTCATCGTTAATCTTCTTCGGGATGCCAGCCGTTCCGCCAGTCTTCCAGCGGAATTACGCGGGCCGCCGCGCCGTTGTCATCAAACCAGGAATCGATAGCGTACTGGCTTCCGGTCGTTTTTTCCGTGACGGCGGCGGTCTGGTGCATCCATCCGCGGCCCGAAATAATCGGCCATCTTACCTGTGGCTGTTCGATTTCGTGGAAATTCAAAAGCCCTTTTTGTTTCAAGAGCATCAGATAGATTGTTGTGTTCGTGCTTTCATCCACGCAATCCAGTTGCCCCTTACCCGTTTTGCCGAATGTGCCCGCCACATCCACATCCGTGCCCGTGATGGGGCCCACCACCCGTTCAAACGCGCCGATCGCCTGCGCGGCTTTTTCCCGCTCTTCTGCGGCGTTCCGCGCCTTCTTTCCATACGCCTTTTCAATGATTTTCCAGTCGCGCTTGTTCAACATCACGTTTTTATAGATGGGGCAGCCATATCCCTCGCAATGCGGAAAATTCTCTTCTGTCACAGGGGGTAACTTTTTTTCCTTCATGTAATAATAAAGCGAAGGATACAGCTCGTTGGCGCAACCGGTCAGGGCCAAAGCAAACAAAAAGGAAAAGGCGGTCGTCTTTTTCATGGGCGTAAAGTCAAAATCACGGGCGTGTGGTCGGATGGGCTGTCTTCCCCGCGGGGGGCTTTGTCGATTGTGCAGGAAACCAGCCGGTCTGTCACGGGGGGGGGCAGCAGGAAATGGTCGATCCGGATTCCATGGTCTTTGGGCCAGCATCCCGCCTGATAATCCCAGAATGTGTATTGATGATCCGCCTGATTGAACGCCCGGAAAGCATCCGTTAACCCCAGATTCAAAATCTTCCGCCACGCGGCCTTCGTTTCGGGGCGGAACAGCGCGTCTTCTTTCCACACGTTCGGGTCCCAGCAATCGCGGTCTTCGGGGATGACGTTAAAATCGCCCATGATCACGAACGGAATCTCATCCGTTCTCAATTCGTGCAATCGTTGATAAAGCCGCTCCATCCATCTGAGTTTGTATTCGAATTTATCGCCTGGCGCGGGGTTGCCGTTCGGCAGATAGATATTGATCAAACGCAGCGGTACAACTTGACCATCTAAAGCAACATTAACCTCTAAATAACGCGCCTGTTCGTCGCTTTCGTCGCCGGGCAACTTGTCCAACACCAGATCGCATGGTTTTTTGGAAAGGATTGCGACACCGTTATAGGCCTTCTGTCCGACGAAACGGCTTTCATAGCCTTCGAATTCTCCGGCCGGAAATTCCAGCCCCTTCAATTCCTGAAGGCATAAAAAATCCGGCTGCTGCGCCGTGAGCCAGCGTTGGACATGCGCCGTGCGCGCCTTGATCGAATTGACGTTCCATGTGGCGATTTTCATAGAAACGGTGTTAACACAAAAAAGCGATGGAGCCTATAACGGGTAGCACAAAAGCGCGCACTTTGCGCGCCAGTCGGTATTTCTATGGCTTTCCGGCTGGCTGTAATGGGCCAAAAGCGCATCCCGGCGTTCCATGCGCAGATCCAAAAGGTCATCGACACAGGCGGAATGGACAAAATCGTGGAAAATATCGACAGCCATGTCATAGGGGATGCCGACGGTAATGCCGGTGCGTGTGAACAGGGGATCGGGCAAAAGACGTGTCCGGTGGGACATAAAGACCGGTTCCGCCATCAATCCCCTGACGGTTTTGTCCCGGTTTCTCGTTTTTAGAGGGTTACAGCCCGAAAGGATGATTTTGATACCATAGGGCAGGAGCGTGCCTGTCGAAGGCGAAAATTCGGCTGTCAGAAGGCTTGCGTTCATAATCTATTCAAACCGAAAAACTGGTGCCGCAACCGCACGCCGATGTGGCGTTGGGGTTGTCCACCTTGAAATGCGCGCCGATCAGATCGTCCGTAAAATCAATCGTCGCACCCTTCATATAGGGAAGGGAGATGTCGTCGATGATGACGCCCGCGCCGTCTTTTTCAAAGACTTCGTCATCGGCCTTCACTTCGGCATCGAGGCTGAATTTATATTCAAACCCCTGACACCCGCCGCTATCGACCATGATGCGCAGCTTTAAGGCAGGATTTTTTTCTTGTTCCTGCAAGGCTTTAATCCGTTTTACGAGACCATCGGTCAGTGTTATGCTGCTCATACTTTAAATATATATGTGAACTCATGTCTGAAAACAACGCCCCCGCCTATAATTACTGCGCCCTGCCGCTTGCGGCGTATGCCTGCCGTCCCGACCAATCAAAGGGTAGGCTTTATAAAGAAGAGGAAAGCGGAACGCGGACACCCTTTCAACGCGACCGTGACCGGATCATCCATGCCTCCGCCTTTCGCCGCCTGAAATATAAAACGCAAGTGTTCGTCTATCACGAAGGGGATCATTTCCGCACGCGCCTTTCCCACACGCTGGAGGTCTCACAAATCGCCCGTTCGCTCGCCCGCTCTTTATATGTGAACGAAGATCTGGCCGAAGGGATCGCGCTCGCCCACGATCTTGGCCACACGCCCTTCGCCCATACGGGGGAGGAGGCACTGGAAGAATGCATGGAACCTTTCGGCGGGTTTGAACATAACGACCAATCGCTTCGCGTTCTGACCAAGCTCGAACGCAAATACCATCGCTGGCCGGGGTTGAACCTCACCTGGGAAACGCTCGAAGGGGTGGTCAAACATAACGGGCCGGTCGCATATAAAACCCTGCCCACGACGCTGGCCGAAGTGCAGACGATGACCGACTTACGGCTTGATAGCTATGCGAGCGTGGAGGCCCAATGCGCCGCCATTTCCGATGACATCGCCTATAACAACCATGATGTGGAAGACGGGCTTCGCGCGGGGATGTTCACGCTCGATGATCTGCGCGGCATCACCTTGCTTCGTGACGTGATCGAAGGTGTGGAGCGGACCTATCCCGACATCACCGATCATTATCTGGTACAGGAATCCATCCGCGAAATGATCGGCACGATGGTGCAGGACGTTTTGGTGGAATCGCAAAAACGTATCCATGCGCTGAACCCGCAAAGCGTGGACGACATCCGGGCGGGCGGGCGACAAATGGTCGCCTTTTCCGATGATATGCGCGAAAAGGTTGATGAACTGCGGGATTTTCTCTGGAACCGGATGTACCGCCATTACACCGTGATGCGCGTGCGGTTAAAGGTCGAAAAAATCGTCAAGGAACTCTTCGATGCGTTTATGACGCGGTACCAGCTTTTGCCCGATCACTGGCAACGGCGGGTGGAAGAGGTCGGCGGCATGATGGAAGATACGCCCCGCGCGCGGATCGTGTGTGATTACATCGCGGGTATGACGGACCGCTATGCCATCCGCGAACATGAACGGCTGTTCGATCTGTATTGGGATCGTTAACATATAAGGCACATAAAAATCATTGACATAATGAAGGTTTTTTCTTTAAAACTCCTCCATGGATTTTGAAGAAGACAATCCGCTTGAGCAGGTGTGGCGGCGATCGGTTCATGCGACGGGCACGCTCTATGATTTTGGTGACGGCAGAGGGTTGGTTGCTGCGCGCCGTCATGTCAACCCGAATGGAATGCTTGGTGGCTGGGTTGCGGATAGTGCATTTGTCGATCCAAAGGCCTGTATTGAAATGGGGGCCGCCGTATATGGGGGGGCGGAAATTCACAAAAACGCATGGTTGCTGGATGGATCTATTGTCCGGGATGGCGCGAAGATCAAAGGTGCTGTCATTCTGGGGCGCGCTGTCGTCTTTGAAAATTACGCGACGATCAAGGCGCCATCATCGCTAAGGCATCCTATCTATATCGGGTATGATCCTAAAATGTTGCCACTAAAGATCATTGAAAAAGGGCAGATACAAGATGTTGACTACGCTGGTTTGCCAAAGATTATTTGTCGGGAACACCCTGTGGTTATTCACTGGACCGAAAAAGGATGTTTGAACCGTGTAATATATACGGATGATAAGGTGTTCCATGTGCGTTTGCATCGGGGGTATGACCGAATTGAAAATTTTCATGAAGAGATGAAGACAGCGTTTCGTCCGCGTGGGGAAACGCTGCAATCATGGAATCCCCTCGCGTCGAACGTCTCCGTCTATGCCGCCGAGAATGTCAGGGGGCGTTTTCCGGTCTTGAAAGATGGGGTTGTCTTGTGGCCGGATAAGCCTGTTCGGCGGGTCGGGCGGATGCCGACAACCATTGGCGATCCAAAATTTTATATGTGCCATTAAAATCCCTGAATATTAACCAAAGCCCCGCTTTACAGCGGGGTGCTTTTTTCATATCCTCCGACTCATGGCAAAGAAATATGATGATTTTGACGATGGTGATCAGGGCGGCATGTTCGACCAGATCTTTGGTATCATTTCGCAACACCGTAAGGCGTTTGCGGTTACGTCCGTTGCGGCGGCGGTGCTCGTTCTGGGCTTGATTGTCTGGGACAGCTACCCCAGCAACAACGAGGACGCGGCGACCGAAAGCGTGCCGATTGTCCGCGCCGATTCGGGTGACTATAAAACCGCGCCGGAAAATCCGGGCGGCATGGAAGTGCCATACCGCGATTCGACGGTTTTTTCGTCCAATGACGGCGAAGCCACCGAAAACATTCTGGCCGACAGCACAGAGGAGCCTGTGTCCAAGGACACGGCCTTTGCCGGTTTGAAAACCGAAGAAAATACCGCGCCCGCCGAAACGGCCCCTGCCGGAGACGATGTGGCGATGGACAAGGTGGAACCCGTTCTACCGCCCGCGAATAATGAGGCGTTGGTGAAAGAAGCCATCGGCACGACCGCACCGGTGACCGAAGAAGAAGCACCGGTTGCCGTGACGGAAGAAAAACCCGCACCGGTGGAAGAACCCAAAACCGTGGCGACCAAGGAAATAGAATCAGCTCCTGCAAAAACGGAACCTGCGGCCGGCACCACGGCGGCAAAGGTGACGGCGGGTGGTTCCTATGTCCAGCTGGCATCGGTGAAAGATCCGTCCGGTGCCGCATCCGAATATAAAAAGATGCAGGTAAAATATTCCGCGCTTTCGGGTGTCGATTACCGCACGCAAAAGGCCGATCTGGGCGCTAAGGGAACCTTCTACCGCATTCAGGCCGGCCCGATGAGCAAGGATTCGGCCACCTCCGTATGCAATGCCATCAAGGCGAAGGGTGGTTCCTGCCTCATCGTGACGAAGTGACGTTTAAACCCGTCATTCTTTCAATTTCCGGTCCCGTGCTTCTTCCTGAAGAACGGGACTTTTTTGCGGGCTTTCAACCGCTCGGATTCATTCTTTTTGGCCGCAACGTCGTCGATATTCCGCAACTCAAAAAACTTTGTGCCGATCTGCGGGCCAGCGTCGGGCGTGATGATTGTCCCATCCTGATCGATCAGGAAGGCGGGCGCGTGCGCCGCTTGCGGCCCCCGCACTGGCGGGATTATCCGGCGATGAAGAACATCGGCGATCTGGATGACAAAGACGCGCTGATCGAAACGATCCGCGGCATATCCGGTGATTTGAACGAGGTCGGCATCGATGTGGATTGTGCGCCCGTGCTCGATGTTTTGTTTCCCCAAACGCATGAAGCCATCGGGTCCCGCGCGTTTTCGGATGATCCGCACCGTGTGGCCGCACTCGGTTTGCTCGCTTGCGAAGTGTTTCTGGACGAAGGGATAACCCCCGTGATCAAACATGTTCCGGGGCAGGGGCGGGCCTCGCTCGATTCCCACTACGACCTTCCGGTGGTGGAGGCGAGCCTGCAGGCACTGGAAGAATCGGACTTCATCCCGTTCCGTCATGTGATCGACAGCCCCTATATCGACCGCATCTGGGGGATGGTTTCGCACATCGTTTATCCGGCGATTGATGCCGACCATCCGGCCTCGACCTCGGCAAAATTGATCGAAATGGTGCGAAAACACCTTGGTTTCAATGGTTTGCTGGTGTCCGATGATTTATGCATGAACGCGCTGTGCCGTTATGGATCTCCTGCGGATAGAGTGGCCAAAACACTGGAATCCGGCATGGACATCGCGCTATATTGCGCGGGTAACCTGAATGAAATGATCGATATTGCAAAGGCTTGCCCGCCTTTGCGCGAGGAGAGTTTAAAGCGTTATGATCGAAGCCGCGTTCGAGGAAGATCCGCCGCGTGACGAAATGATGGCCATGTTGCCCGAAGGGGAGCATGACGCGGACGCGTTGCTTTTGAACATCGACGGATACGAAGGGCCGATCGACGTCCTCCTTGAAATGGCGCGCAACCAAAAGGTGGATTTGCGCGAAATCTCCATCCTTCAACTCGCCCGCCAATATCTGGACTTTATCGAACGCGCCAAAGATTTGCGGCTCGACCTTGCGGCCGAATATCTCGTCATGGCGGCATGGCTCGCGTACCTTAAATCCCGCCTGCTGCTCCCGCGTGAAAAGGACGATAGCGAAGGGCCGAGCGGCGAAGCGATGGCCGAAGCACTGGCGTTCCAGCTCCGCCGTTTGGAATCGATGCGCGAAGCCGCGAACAAACTTATGGCGCGCCCGCAACTCGGCATCAATATTTTTGGCGCGGGCCAACCCGAAGGGCTGCGCATCGCCTATAACGCGACGTATAAGGACACGCTCTTTGACCTGTTAAAGGCGTATGGTGACATCCGCCGCCGCGCCGAGGCATCGGTGTATGAACTGCCGCTCTTCCGCGTGATGACGATGGAAGAAGCAATCGAACGCATGGGAAAAATGCTTGGCAACCTTCCCAAATCCGGCCCGCATTCGGTGTGGACGACATTGCAGAGCTTCATGCCCGAAAATATCGAAGATCCTTTGCTCCGCCGTTCCTCGCTCGCCTCCACCTTTACGGCGGGGCTGGAACTTGCCAAACAGGGGAAGGTGGAAATCCGTCAGGACGGGCTCTTCCGCCCGATCTATTTGCGTTCTGCCAACCGTCCGCCGCTGGAAGATGCGCCGGATGAAAAAAATTTAGAAGAAGAGAGTGACGATGACACCCGAACAAACTGAACATATGAAGGTTTTGGAGGCGATGCTGTTTGCATCGGCACAACCGTTGACGCCGCAGGCGATGCTCGAACGTCTGCCCGGTGATGCGGATTTGAACATCCTGCTCCCCGAATTGCGCGGTCATTACGAAGAACGGGGCGTGCAGTTGGTCGAAATCAACGGCGCGTTTGCGTTCAGAACCTCGTCCGCCGTGGCTCCTGCGCTCACAATCGAAAAAAATGTGGAACGCCGCTTGTCGCGCGCCGCACTCGAAACCATGGCGGTGATCGCCTATCATCAACCGATCACGCGCGCGGAAATTGAAAATATCCGCGGTGTCGCCACGCACAAGGGCACGATCGACCAACTCCTTGAAATGGGCTGGGTAAAGCCGGGCAAACGCCGCGAAACGCCGGGCCGTCCGCTGACATGGCTTTCGACCAATGTGTTTTTGGACCATTTCGGGCTTGGTTCCGTCATGGAATTGCCTGGGCTGGAAGATTTGAAAGCCGCCGGTTTGCTGGATCGTCGCCCCGCCATTGACACGGTGCCCGATTCCCGCGATCTATTCGACAATCCGGATACGTCGGCGGCGGAAGTTTTGTCCGGCATTCCCGATGATGGCGGAAACGACGAATTCGAAGGATACGATGAAGAGGAATAATTAAATGGGCATCAGCATCTGGCACATTCTGGTCGTGGTGGTCGTAGTTTTCTTGCTGTTCGGCAAGGGGCGCGTTTCCGGCCTGATGGAAGACCTTGGCAAAGGCATCAAGAGCTTTAAAAAGGGCATGGCCGATGACGATGCGCCGTCGCAGGTCGAGGACAAGCGCAAGGACAACGAATAGAAAGGCCGCGCCATGTTCGGCATCGGCTGGTCGGAAATGCTTGTGATTGTGGCGGTCGCCGTTCTGGTGATCGGGCCCAAGGATATTCCCAATGTCATGTATCAGGTCGGCCGGTTTTTCCGGCGGATGCAATACATCAAATTCGCCATGAGCCAGCAGTTCGATGACATTCTGCGCGCGGGCGATATCGAAGAACTCCGCAAAAGCGTGAATTTCGAAGCGCCCAAAACCGATGAACGCGCGGCGGACGAAGACGATCAGGCTGCCCGTAAAGACGGGGAGGGCAAGCCCGAATGAACGAACAACAAAACGCCGCCCTGCAAACCCTGACTGCCCATGTGACCGAACTGCGCCAGCGGATCATGTGGAGCTTTGGTGCCATGATCGCGGGCACGCTGCTTTGCTGGCTGTTCAAGGAACATATCTATGCCTTCCTCGTCCAACCTCTGGCGAACGCGATGGGGGACGGCAGCACGAACCGTTTGATCTATACCGGTCTGACGGAAGCGTTTTATACCTATTTGCGTGTATCGTTCTTTGCGGGGTGTTTTCTAACCTTTCCCTTTATCCTGATTCAAATCTGGAAATTCGTGGCACCGGGACTTTATAAAAACGAACGCAAAGTCTTCCTGCCCTATCTGGTGGCAACGCCTGTGTTGTTTTTTATCGGCGGGGCCATGGTCTATTACATGGTCATCCCGATGGCGTGGAAATTCTTTTTATCGTTCCAGAGCACGGGCACGGACACCGTTCTGCCCATCCAACTGGAAGCCAGGGTCGGCGAATATCTTGATCTAATCATGACCCTGATCTTCGCGTTCGGATTGTGTTTTCAACTTCCTGTGCTTTTGACGTTGCTCGCACGGGCGGGGATGGTGGGGACGCAAAGCCTGAAATCATTTCGTCGTTATGCCATCGTCGTCATTTTTACGGTGGCTGCCATCATCACACCGCCCGATGTGTTCAGCCAGTTCGCGCTCGCCGTGCCGATCATCGGGCTATATGAGTTTTCGATCTTCCTCGTCTCCCGTATCGAAAAGGCCCGTGATGCAGACGCTGCTTGACGCATACGCGAAGAAGGTTGCGGACGGAGATCTTCAAAAAGATGACCATCAAGCCCGCGTGGTGCAATCGCTGCAAAGGCTTTATGACGATCTGACCGCAAAGAAAAAATTGTTCGTACGGCCCAAACCGGTGAAGGGGCTTTATATTTACGGCGGTGTGGGCCGTGGAAAATCCATGTTGATGGATATGCTTTTTGCGTGCCTGCCGGACACTCTTAAAAAACGCCGCATCCATTTCCATGCCTTTATGATCGAAACGCATGATTGGCTTCACGCGCGGCGGGCGGGAAAGGCGGTCGATAATCTTCTCCCCGATTATGCGAAGCATGTGGTGGGAAAAATAAAATTGCTGTGTTTCGATGAATTCCATGTGACGGATGTGGCGGATGCCATGATCTTATCGCGCCTTTTTACCGCGCTTTTGGATTCCGGTGTGGTGGTTGTGGCAACGTCCAACTGGCCGCCGGATCGCCTGTATGAAGGCGGTTTGCAACGCGAACGGTTTTTGCCGTTTATCACGCTGATCAAGGAACGATTGGAAATTCAGCATCTGGATTCCCACACGGATTACAGGGCGGAGGCCGTACAGGATCTGGAAACCTATCTCTATCCGCTGAACGCGCAAACGAAGGCCCGCGCGGACGGGTTTTTTCATCATTTTGCCGATGGCAAACCCCAAGAGGTTGGATGCGTACGGGTAAAAGGGCGCGATATCCCCGTGCATTTTGCCGGCGGTGCGGCACGCTTTACCTTTGCCGAACTCTGCGAACACCCCCACGGGGCCGAAGATTACATCCGTATCGGCGAACGGTTCCATACCGTCTTGATCGAAGGGATTCCGCGTTTGGGTTATGACCGGAACAATGAAACCAAACGACTGATGACCTTGATCGACGTGCTCTATGATATGCGCCGCCGCGTGATCATCACGGCGGAAAGCCCGCCGGAAAAACTTTATCACGGCTCTGATTATACCTTTGAATTCGACCGGACGATCAGCCGCCTCAACGAAATGCAATCCTCCTCTTACACGGATGCCGCGTGATGGTGCTCGGCCTTTTTAAAAAGAAGGAAACGGGGAAACTGCTGGACGCGGATGAAAAACGCCTTGCCAAGGAAGGATCGGAAAAACAACGCCTGCGGCTGGCTGGGGATGAAAAAACGTCACAGGAAATTCTTTATTATCTGGCGTTGCATGATTCATCGGCGAAGGTGCGAAAGGCGGTCGCCAAAAATCCGTCCACGCCCATGCAGGCGACAACCCTGCTGGCGAAGGACAAGGTGAACGATGTTCGTTTTGTTCTCGCGCACCGCCTGGTCAAAATCCTTCCCGAACTTTCGGCGGATAAATATTCACAGCTTTATGCCTTTGCCGTGCAATCCTTGGGTATGCTCGCGCTGGATGAGGTTTTGAAAATCCGCAAAGCCTTATCGGAAACCTTAAAGGATCATGCGCATACGCCGCCCGATGTGGCCGCGCAACTGGCCAAGGATTTGGAACGCGAAGTTTCCGAACCCATTTTGCGTTTTTGTGTGGCGATTTCGGATGACGATTTGATCGATGTGTTGAAAACGCATCCTGCCAACTGGGCGGCCGAAGCGGTGGCGCAGCGTAGATCCTTAAGCTCCCGCGTCTCTCGCGCCGTGATCGATACGGGAAATGTCGAGGCGGGAAGACATTTGTTGTTGAATGAAGGGGCGGAGATCGGCCTCGATCTTCTGGATATGATTGTGGAGCGTGCGCGGGAATATCCGGAATGGCACAAACCGATTGCGGGGCGTAAAACGCTGCCGCCCTTGATGGCGCGCAAACTCGCCGCCTATGTCGATAAAAGCGTGAAGAAGATTCTAAGTGAGCGCAGCGATCTCGACAAACAAACAATCGCCGAAATCGGCGACATTATCCAACGCCGGATCGATTTCGAAGAAGAACGGCGCAAGACGATCGATAAAAGCAACGCGGTTGAACGTGCGCAAAAAATGTTTGATCAAAAATCGCTGAACGATGATGTACTATCGGATGCACTCGCCATGGGTGACCATAGATTTGTGATTGCCGCGCTGGCCTTGCGGGCGGGCACAAGCATGGACAATATCCAAAAGGTTTTCGATGTTCGCGCGCCAAAGGCAATTTGTGCCGTGTGTTGGAAGGCGGGATTTTCCATGCGGCTGGCCTTGAAGCTCCAACAAATTCTGGGGCATGTGAAAACCGCGAATCTGATCTATCCGCGCGGCGGGGCTGATTACCCGATGACAACCGAAGAACTGCGCTGGCAACTCGGCGTGATCGGTATTTCTGTATAATACGAAAAATGCACCCTCTTGTGCTGCGGCGCGGGAGTGATAGACTGCACATTCAACTATTCAATCATCCAAGGATAAGGAAGAAAACATGGCACGCGCGAAAATAGGATTGGTCGGGGCGGGTATGATCGGCGGGACGCTGGCGCACCTCGCGGGTTTGAAAGAACTGGGCGACATTGTTCTGATCGACGTGGCCGATGGGATTCCGCAAGGAAAAGGGCTCGATCTGGCCGAAAGTTCGCCTGTTGAAATGTTTGATGCCGCCTATACGGGATCCACGGATTATGCAGTATTGCAAGGATCGGATGTTGTGATCGTCACCGCGGGCGTGCCGCGCAAACCGGGGATGAGCCGCGATGATCTGATTGGCATCAATTCCGGTATCATCAAAACGGCGGGCGAAGGCATTAAAAAATATGCGCCGAACGCGTTTGTGATCGTCATCACGAACCCGCTGGATGCCATGGTCGGAATCATGCAACAAGTCACCGGCTTTAATCCGAAAAAGGTTGTCGGTATGGCCGGGGTTTTGGATTCCGCCCGTTTCCGTTATTTCCTCGCCGATGAATTCAAAGTATCGGTGGAGGATGTCACGGCGTTCGTTCTGGGCGGCCATGGCGATACGATGGTGCCGCTGGTGCGCTATTCCACCGTGGCGGGCATTCCGCTTCCTGATCTCGTGTCCATGGGCTGGACGACGCAGGCGAAACTGGACCAAATCGTTCAACGCACCCGTGATGGCGGCGCGGAAATCGTGGCGCTGCTCAAAACCGGATCGGCGTATTACGCACCCGCCTCTTCGGCGATCGCGATGGCCGAAAGCTATCTGAAAGATAAAAAACGCGTTATGCCCTGTGCCGCGCAACTGAACGGCGAATACGGCGTGAAGGGTCTTTATATCGGCGTGCCTGTCGTCATCGGCAAGAACGGCGTGGAAAAGATCGTGGAGATTAAACTCAGCGCGGAGGAACAGGCGATGTTCGATAAGTCCGTCAGTGCGGTCAAAGACCTCGTCTCCGCCGCGCAAAAAATCGCGGCTTAAAGACTGCCGCATCAAAATTTAAAAAGGCCGGGCATTTCTGTCCGGCCTTTTGTTTTCAGTATTTGGAAAGGATTTTACACATGTTCCAGCCGGGGCGGGGGCAGGGGCTGCGCATGCGCAACCTCGATCCGCTCCTGCTGGTTTAACTGGACTTCCGCAGGGTCGCTATTGAAGACATCGGCAATGGTGCGTTTGATCTTGCGCGCTTCATCCGCCGTGCATTTCATCCGCACGACGCAGACTTCGGCATTGCAAACCATCTCCCCGCCATCGGGGTTGTACTTGGCTTCCATCGCTTCGACGGCCTCGACTTCGTGGACGAAGATGAGTGTTTTCGGGTGCTGGCGCATCTGGAATTCTTCGGCCAGTACGAGAATCTGTTTGCCCAGAAGATGTTTGCGGTCCAGATGGGTGGCGGCCTCCATCTCTTCGACCTTGGCGTTGATGATTTGCGATTGCCGTTCAATTTCGGCGGCCGTGGCAAACGATACCTTCATCGTTTCAAACGCCATATTGTTGTCTTCATACGCATAAAGCGGATTGATCGCCTGGTTTTGTCCCTGCGCGGTTTTATACGGTGCGCCTGTATGCGGCGTGGCGGCAATGGCGCGGAGCAATTCGACCGCGTTGCCAAAATTTTCTTTTAGAACGGCGGTCAGGCCGCCGATTCCGAAATCGTGGCTCAGAGCGTCCATCATCTTTTTATGCTGGCTTTTTTTCGGTCGGGTAAAGCGGCGGATTTTTCCATTCGCGGTGATGTGCGGTTCTTCCGCGTCTTCGTTGGTATCGACGGTGATTTCCGATTGATAGTCGTCAAGCAGCGCACGCTCTTTCCTTGAAAGGGACGCGCGCGTTTCTTGATCCAAACGCTTTTGTTCCGCAGGGCTTAAATCGCCTGCCCGATATGTATTGCGCATAGGGGAACCATAGCACAAAACGCCTTATGCGACAAGAAAAAGCGGGAGATTAAAAAGCCGGTGCCGGTGCGCGCGGTGTCACAGCGGAAAGGTTGTTTTCCTGCGTTGAGACGGCCTCCGGTGCTGCGGCGGGCGGAGGCAGATCCCAGATTTCGCCGTTCGGGGCCGCAATGCCTTCCTGCGCGGAAGAAAGTTCGCCCGTTTTTTCGATTTCGGCGAGTTTTTCCACCATTTCGGGATTGGTTTTTTGCAGTTCATCCAGCGTCAATTCACCGCTGGCGAGCTTTCGTTGCACGTCCTTGAATTCTGCCAGCTCGGCTTTTTGCGCCTCGCGGAATTCCGATGCCTCTTTGCTCACCACGGCACCATCCTGCAATGTGATGTCTTCGGTGGTGATGCCGCCGTAACACATCTTGTTTTGATCTTCGAGGGCAGCCTTTTGTTCGGCCGTATCGACTTGTTGCAATCCAAGCTCCGCGATTTTGGACTGATAGAATGCGTCGAGCTGCGCCGGTGAAAGGCCGGGCGGCGGCTGCACGATATTGGCAAGGCTGACAACCTGACCGTTTTGATCCACATAGAGCATCGCCGTACGTGATACGGATTGCAACGGGATGGCAGACGCCTGCGTCAAAGAATTGATCCCGGTGGAAAGATTTTCCATGACATCACCGTACGTCATGGTGATTCCATCGACCGTGATCGATGTTGCGTATTCGGACATGTCCTTGTGCAATTCGTCTTGCTGGCGGCGGCGTCTTTTTTCTTCGTCGTCACCACCTGGCAGGGCATAACCTTCATTGACCATGTAATACCCTGTTTGGTCGCGCAACAGGGCTTCTTGCAAATTCAAACCTTCGGGATTTTTGAGGGTATCTTCCAACAGCTCAAACGGGGAACCGCGCGCAATGTCAAACGCAGCCGCCAACGGGCGTTGTTTAGGATCGGCTTCAAAATCGTGGCGTGGTGCGCTCATAATCCCTCGTAATGCCTTTATTGTACTATTTTCGGGTTAAGTTTCTCAAATTTGGGCAGGAATTTTGGGGGGGTTGGCTATTTTCGGGTTTGCCCTTGCCTTGTCCGAGTGGTAAAAATTGGGGGCCTTCACCGGCGGATCATAAATTTACCAGCAAAATCAAAGGGATAGCATTATGAATATTCATGAATATCAGGCAAAAGAGCTTTTGGCCAAATACGGCGTGGCTGTGCCGAAGGGCTTTCCGGCGATGAGCGTGGACGAGGCGGTGAAGGCGGCGGGGCAACTCCCCGGACCATTGTATGTCGTGAAGGCGCAAATCCATGCCGGCGGCCGCGGGGCCGGAAAATTTAAAAACAATCCCGAAGGCAAGGGCGGGGTGCGTCTTTGCAAAACGGCGGATGAGGTAAAGGCCGCCGCGGTCGCGATGATGAACCAGGTTCTGGTCACCAAACAAACAGGTGCCGAAGGCAAGGAAGTTCAGCGTTTGTATGTCACGGACGGCGTAGACATCAAAAAAGAATATTACTGCTCGGTTGTTCTGGATCGCAAAACCTCCCGCATCACCTTCATGACCTCCACCGAAGGCGGAATGGACATTGAAGAAGTGGCCGAAAAACACCCCGAAAAAATCACGAAAGTGGCGATCGATCCTGCCGCCGGGTTTCAGGCGCACCATGCCCGCACGCTCGCGTTCGGTCTGGGCCTCGAAGGCGATTCCTTGAAATCCGCGCAGAAATTCTTTGCCGCGCTTTATAAGGCATTCACCGATCTGGATTGTTCGATCGTGGAAATCAACCCGCTGATCGTGACCGACAAAAACGAAGTTGTGGCGCTGGATGCCAAAATGAATTTTGATGACAACGCCCTGTTCCGCCATGCGGATGTGAATGCCATGCGCGATGAAACCGAAGAAGACGCCAATGAAAAACTGGCCAAGGACTGGGAATTGTCCTACGTCCGTATGGACGGCAACATCGGTTGTATGGTCAACGGCGCGGGTCTTGCCATGGCGACCATGGACATCATCAAATTGTATGGCGGGGAGCCTGCCAACTTCCTTGATGTCGGCGGCGGCGCAACGACCGAACGCGTGACGGCGGCATTTAAAATCATTCTGTCCGATCCGAATGTGAAAGGCGTGCTCGTCAACATCTTCGGCGGGATCATGAAATGCGACATCATCGCCAACGGGATCGTCGCGGCGGCGAAAGAAGTTTCTCTCGCTGTTCCGCTGGTCGTGCGTCTGGAAGGCACGAACGTGGAAGAGGGCAAGAAAATCCTCGCCAATTCCGGTCTACCTATCATCGCGGCGAACGATCTGGCCGATGCCGCCAAAAAGGTGGTCGATGCCACGCAAAAGGCGATGAAGGCTGCTTAGGCTTGTTTTGGAATATGAGATCAAAAGCGCCCGATGGGGCGCTTTTTTTATCCGTTGTTGTTTAATTCCGGTGGCCGCGGCATCGGGCGGATGGCGTCTTTGGGCGGGTTTGATGCAGTCAAGGTTTTTATATGCTCCGGCCTTGGCAACGGGCGCGGGCTATGATCGGGGGCATAGGGTGACGCTGCTTCCTGAACCGCCTGTTCGATCGCTTCGGTGAAAGAGACGTCTATGCCATTGTCGGCGTAATCCTGTTTTAAATCGGCAGCTTTTCCGGCCAGATGCGCCCAGATTTCCGTTGCACGGATATATTCGGGGTACAACCCACTTTCCATCAGGGCAACTTTGGCCGGTGATATTTTTTCCGGCAGGAATCCTTTGGCCGCGTCGGTCAGGCAGATTTGCCCCGCCGTGACATTGACATCATAGGCACTGGTAAATACCTGATACGGTTTTTCGACATAGTCCGCGAATGTTTTTTTAATACCATTCAGCGCATCGGCCGCCGTCATATCTCCGTTCAATAAGCCCGGGTTGGCTTTGACCGTGTTCGGCAAGGTTTCGCCGATTTTTTCATCCGGTTTTTCTTGCGCCAGTTTTTCTAGCTTGCGATAGGTGGTCATGCCCAAAAAATGATGTTCGGCATAATAGGCTTCGGCCAGTGTCAGGATTTGTTCATTCGAAATGCCGTCTTCGGTCAATCCTGGTGCGTTTTTCACCATATCGAGCGCGACCAGTTCCGCCTGCATATACGGATCGGAGGCGGATTTCAGCGCAGCATGAAGAACAGAATCCATCTTCTGGTCTTTCAAAGCGGTGCGAAGGTCGTCCATATCGGTGCGGGAAACGGTGTCTATGGCTTCGATCAACAAACTATCCTGCTGTGAAGAAACACCGTTTTCAATGCGGTCTTTGGCCTCGCTATAGGCAAATGTTTTTTTGCCGTAGGCTTTCAGGTAAGCAAATTTTGTTTCGTCCGTAATCTGGAACAAACCATCGGCGGATGAATTGTTGGCGACCACATCGCGGAATTTGTTGGTTTCCAGATAAGAAATGTAATGGAGCGCAATCGCCGGGACGCCGTGTTCCGATCCGTGCAACATAACGGACCGTGTCAGGTTCCCCGTTTTTCCGGTGAACAGGGAATCGGTCGTTGCGTAGACGGCGTTGGCCGTACTGGTCAACGCACCGGGTTCAATATTGCAAATATCCTGGCGCATTTCGGGCGTGGACATCATGGCAAGGTAGGGCGTAGAATCCATGAATTCCGTGGTTGCGGCTGTTCCGATAATAGCCGCTGTGCCAACACCCGCCAGCAAGGCGCGCCCTTTTGAAACTTTGGCAAAGGCCAACACGCTGGCACCTGTATGTGCCAGCGGAAGAACGGTCAGCCTTGCCGCCGAAGACAAGGCCAGAAAGGGTGCGCCACGCAATGATGCGGCTCCGGTTAGGATTGTGCCAACGCCCGCAATTCCTTTTATGAAGTTTCGTCCGGCGGCTGTCATGTGTTCGCGGCCGAGTTGATTGAATGCGGCACGGCGTTCGGCCGTATGTTGATGGCGGAACGCCACAGATTCCGGTGTTTCAAGACGTTTTTTGTGGACGAGCTTGTCTGTTTTAAACTTCAGGATGTGCGCGGTGTCCGCCTGGCCGATGGCATCAGCAACGATGTCGCGCAGTTCCTTACGCGTGGGATTGTTGATGTAATCACGGAGCAGGTGTGGCGATTCCGGCATCAACAGATCGCCAAGCAATCCCATGTTGGCGGCAATAAAAGAATCAAATGATTTATCGCGTGCGTTTTTTATGCGTTCGGTCAGAACGCGGCGATTATGTTCTGCCGCTTCGACTTCGTCGTGCTCTGTGATGACAAGCTGTCCGGATGATTGTTTTTTTCTGGCCAATATCCACCCCTCGGGAATCCCTGGTTTCCTACCCTCGTATCCTATGGCGTTCATGTTAACATAACGTAAATATCTTTTGCCATTTTCGGCGGGGATGGGGGCTTTCTACGCCTTGATTTCAAAGGGGCTTTCTTTATAAAGAAGGGGTCATTTCAACGGGCTATCCCCACCAACGAAAGAGATACAAAAATGGCCGTTCTCGTAGGCAAGGACACGAAAGTGATCTGTCAGGGTTTTACAGGGTCACAGGGCACGTTCCATTCGGAACAGGCCATGGCTTACGGTACGAAAATGGTCGGCGGTGTTACGCCGGGCAAGGGGGGGCAAACCCATCTGGGTCTTCCGGTGTTCAATACCGTTGGTGAAGCCGTGAAAAAAACAGGCGCGAATGCGTCCGTCATATATGTGCCGCCGCCTTTCGCGGCCGATTCCATTCTGGAGGCGATCGATGCGCAGGTGCCACTGGTCGTTTGTATCACCGAAGGGATTCCGGTTCTGGACATGGTGCGTGTGAAGCGCGCGTTGTCCGGTTCCAAAACTCGCCTCATCGGCCCGAACTGCCCCGGCATCATTACACCGGGTGAATGCAAGATCGGGATTATGCCCGGCCACATCCACAAGCGCGGCAAGGTCGGGATTGTTTCACGCTCCGGTACGTTGACGTACGAAGCCGTTGCGCAAACCGGCGCGGTCGGCCTTGGCCAAACCACCTGTATCGGCATCGGCGGCGACCCCGTGAACGGCACAAACTTTATCGATTGCCTCGAACTCTTCCTCAATGATCCGGAAACCGAGGCGATTTTGATGATCGGCGAAATCGGCGGCACGGCGGAAATCGAAGCGGCCGAGTTTTATAAAGTGCAGAAAAACAAAAAACCGATCGGCGGGTTTATCGCCGGTGCCACGGCCCCTCCCGGAAAACGCATGGGTCATGCCGGTGCCATCATCTCTGGCGGTGACGATACGGCGGCGGCGAAGATGGAAGCGATGCGCGCCGCTGGCTTTGTTGTGTCCGATTCTCCTGCGGGTCTGGGTGAAGCGGTTGTGAAAGCCATGGCGGCCTGATGATCGAAGAGGCCGTCCACTGGCTCGTCGAATTGATCGAAGCACTGGGCTATCCCGGTGTCTTCTTGATGTCGGCCCTCGAAAGCACGTTCTTGCCGATCCCCTCGGAGGCAACCTTGATTCCGGCGGGGTATCTGGTTCATCAAGGAACGTGGAGCGGGCCGCTGGTCTTTTTGCTGGCGGTGACGGGGACGATGACCGGCAGTCTGGCCAACTATGCGCTCGCCTATTATTGCGGGCGTTATATTCTGGTCCGGTATGGCAAATACATGTTGATGGATGAAGCCAAGCTCCGCCACGTCGAAGATTATTTTAACAAATACGGGCCGCTTTCCATCTTTTTGGGGCGGCTGGTTTTTGGTGTGCGGCACTTCATTTCGTTTCCGGCGGGTCTTGCCAAAATGGATCTGGCCAAATTTTCCCTCTATACCGCGCTGGGCGGCGGGTTTTGGACGCTTGTGCTACTCGTGACCGGTTATCTGATCGGCGATAACAAGGAACTGGTCATGACCCTGCTTCCCGCCATCAAGGTGGCGTTCCTGATCGGGGTGGCGGCATTCGGGTTTGTATACTGGAAAAAACACAAAAAACAATCCGGCGGCGCGCCTGCGGCCTAGCCTGTCCGGCACATATTTCCATATGCGGAAAAACCTGCCGCTCTCTTAAGTCTTTCTTTACCATTATCCATTTGAAAAACCACGAAAAATGCCACTTTTTGTGGCATCGCCCTTGCAATGTTCTGTTCGGAGTAAAACCGAACCAACTGTAAGGAGTGGTCCCATGATCAACGTACTTTCAACCTTTAGTCTTGTCGGCGTTTTTGTCGCGGCGGTGAACGTGATGTGCGCTCTCTCGCCCACAACCCTGATCCATCTTCTGGGTCTGGCAACCCCGATGTAATACCGGAGAAAAGAAAAAGGAGACCGGCTATGCGTACCTTCATCCATCAATCCCTGCTCGTGTTTTTCGGCGGTTGCCTTGTTTCGAGCACGCTTTTGAACCTGGCATTTACGATTGCGCCCCAGGCGATGACCCACTGGCTGATGGCCATGATGACATCTTAAGACAGAATTTGCCGGACGGGCCGCCCGTTTGCCCCCCCCCCCCCCCCCACCCCCCAAACCCCCCAGGGCACCGTCCGGCGAATAACGATAAAAACTCCCTCGTTCCCCTTCGACTTGCGGGCCCCCTTAAAAAAGGGCTCGCCTTTTTTTGATCGGAACTTGCGGTGACGCAGCAGAAAATTATAATAGGGGACTGAAATACAATGTTTAAAAAGGTTTATTATGGATCCCGCCAACACCGTCGTCGATGAAGTGTTCAGCCAGCTATCGCCCGCGGATGAACAGGTGCTGGTTGCATTGCCTTACCGCATTGGCCTTTACGTGTCCTTTGCCGATGTGACGGGCGGTTGGGAAGCGCAGGAAACGGAAATGAAATCCCTGACCAGCATTCTTCAACAATTTTCGCAAGACTTCTATAAAACCGAATTTACCCAAAAGGTTCTGATGGATACTTTACAGGCTAGATCGAGTTGGGCGGCATGGTCGAAGAACATCGATGCCGTACCTGCCGAAGGCGATGCGATCATAGAGGTTTTGAAAACGCTCTTGATGCCGGACGAACTCCACGCTTTTAAAACTGTGCTGATGGATATTGCAATGACCGTGGCCATGGCCTTTCGTGAAAATGCGGGCCAGCCGGTGGATGAAGTCCGGCCCTTGCCGGTTGTAAGGGATATTCTTTCGCGTATGATGCATCTGGGGCCTTCGGTGGATCCGATGGATCATATCAACATCAGCGATGATGAAAAATCCGCGCTCCGCGCCCTGTTCGCGGCGATGGATTATCAAAGAACATAAAGGATTCGATGCGATGACCAGTTTTCTCGATGATTTTCAGGATGATGATCGCGCCATGATCGTGTCCATGCCGGTGCGGATCGGCTATTGGATGTCCGGCATCGACGATGCGCCCGGCACGGAACGCGACGATGAAAAGGAAGAGCTTGCGCTGGAACGCGCGGTCAAAGCCGTGTTTCAAAAAACGGGGGACAATGCCTTTTCCAACGATGTTGCGGAATTTTCCTTGTCGTCCAGGGCGGACTGGCCGGTGTGGAAGAAAACAGCGGCGACCGTGCTGAACGATCTGCCGCGTGTTCTTTCGCTGGTGCGGGCGACCCTGCCGGCCGATGCGGCAAAAGGGTATGCAAAGGCCCTCTATTACGTTGCCGTGGTGGTGGCGCAAGCAGCTTCCGAAGAGGGCGGGGAGGACGATCTCACCCGCGAGGTGATGGGCAGCGGCCTTTTGAACAAAATCATCGACCGTCTTTCCGTAAAAACGGATGCCAGCGTGCCGGAAAATGTGAGCGCGCGCGAAAAAGCCGCCTTGCAAAAACTTCTGGAAGTCCTAAAAGGTTAAGGCTTTGTCTTTGGCCCCTTCCGGCCTTAAGATTATGGCGACAATAGAAGAAGAGGGAGCCGCAAACGCGGTGTGATCACATGTCCGAAAATCTGTCATTCCTGACCGGCGCGAATTCCGAATATATCGCCCATTTATACTCCAGCTACCTGCGCAATCCCGCAAGCGTTGATCCCAGCTGGAAAGATTTTTTCATCACGTTGAATGACCGGGAAATCAACATCCTTCGCGAATTGCACGGCGCGAGCTGGACGCCATCCGAAAACCGCCGGGATCAAAACGGGTTTGCCGCGCCCGCCAATTCCAATACGAACACGCACGGGTCGGTTTCTGCGGCTGTTTCCGCACCGGAAAATGTCCGGCAGGCCGCGCTGGATTCAATCCGCGCGCTGCAACTGATCCGCGCCTACCGCGCGCGCGGGCATCTGCTGGCCAATCTTGACCCGCTGGGCCTGAAAACCATCGATTACCATCCGGAACTGGACCCCGCGCATTACGGGTTTACCGATGCCGATAAGGGCCGCGCCATTTTTGTGGGCGGCGTTCTGGGTATGGATATGGCAACGCTGGATGAAATCATGGTCGCGTTGAAACAAACCTATTCGGGCAATATCGGTGTGGAATTCCTTCACATGTCCGACCCCGAAGAAAAACAATGGGTGCAAGAACGCATCGAAGGCCCGCGCAACCAGACGGATTTCACCGTCAATGGCAAGCGCGCGATTTTGCAACGGCTGACGGCCGCCGAAAATTTTGAAAAATTCCTGCACACGAAATATGTCGGGACGAAGCGTTTCGGTCTGGATGGCGGAGAATCGCTGATCCCCTGCATCGAACAGATCATGAAACGCGGCGGGCAATTGGGACTGAAAGAAATTGTGGTGGGTATGGCACACCGTGGCCGTTTGAATGTTCTTACGAATGTATTGGGTAAGCCTTTCACCGCCGTGTTCAGCGAATTTCAGGGCAATTCCGCCGTGCCGAACGATGTGCAGGGTTCGGGCGATGTGAAATATCACCTTGGCACATCTTCGGACCGTGAATTCGATGGGAATACCATCCACCTGTCTTTGACCGCAAACCCCTCGCACCTGGAATGCGTTAATCCGGTTGTGATCGGCAAGGTCCGCGCCAAACAACAACAGCGCAGCGACAAGGATGGCAAGATGGTGATGCCCATGCTGCTGCATGGCGATGCCGCCTTTGCGGGGCAGGGCGTTGTGCCCGAAACATTGATGATGTCTGATTTGCCGGGGTACCGGATCGGCGGGACGATGCATATCGTCATCAACAACCAGATCGGATTTACAACCCGTCCGCAATTTTCGCGCTCCGGCCCGTATTGCACCGATGTTGCAAAAATGGTTGGCGCGCCGATCTTCCACGTCAACGGGGATGACCCCGAAGCGGTTGTCCATGTTGCGCGGATCGCCACCGAATACCGCCAGCAGTTTAATAAGGATGTGGTGATCGATCTTTATTGTTACCGCCGTTTTGGTCACAACGAAGGGGATGAACCGGCCTTCACGCAGCCCTTGATGTATAAAAAGATCAAGGACAAGGCGACCACGCGTGAGATGTACGCAGCCCAGCTGGTACAGGAATCCGTGGTGACGGGTGATGAAGCCAAAGCTATGTCGGATGAATTCAACACCTATCTGGAACAGGCGTTCGAAGCCACAAAAAGCTATAAGCCCAACAAGGCCGACTATCTGGAAGGCAAATGGAGCGGCATGAAGGTTGCCTATGGCGATGACCGCCGCGGCGAAACGTCCGTGCCTTTGACAAAGTTGAAAGACATCGGATACCACATTTCGTCCGTACCGTCGGGTTTCACGGCGAACCCGAAAATCCTGCGCCTGCTGGAAGCAAAGAAAAAGATGTTCGATACGGGTGCGGACATTGATTGGGCCACCGGTGAGGCACTGGCGTTCGGATCACTGCTCAAAGACGGTTATGCCGTACGTTTGTCGGGGCAGGATGTTGGGCGGGGAACATTCTCCCACCGCCATGCGATTATGTATGATCAAAACACCGAAGAAAAATATATCCCGCTGCAACATCTGGATGCGGCACAGCCGAAATTCGAAGCGCATGACTCACCGCTGTCCGAATTTGCCGTGCTCGGTTTTGAATACGGTTATTCGCTGGCCGAACCCAGAACGCTGGCAATCTGGGAAGCGCAGTTCGGGGATTTCGTGAACGGTGCGCAAACCATCATCGACCAGTTCATTTCTTCGGGTGAATCCAAATGGCTGCGTATGTCGGGCCTTGTGATGCTGCTTCCGCACGGTTATGAAGGGCAGGGGCCGGAACATTCTTCCGCGCGTCCCGAACGCTTCCTTGAACTGTGTGCTGAAGACAACTGGCAGGTGGTGAATCTGACCACGCCTTCGAACTATTTCCATGCGCTTCGTCGCCAGATGTGCCGTGATTTCAGAAAACCGCTGATTATGTTTTCGCCGAAATCGTTGTTGCGTCACAAACTGGCGGTCAGTGCGTTATCGGAATTTGCCGAAGGCACGTCATTCCACCGCGTGCTGTGGGACAATGACAAAGACACTCTGGCCAAACCAAAGGACATAAAACGCATCATCCTTTGCACGGGCAAGGTGTATTACGACCTGCTCCAGGAACGCCGCGACCGGAAGATTGACAACATCATGATCCTGCGCATCGAACAACTCTATCCGTTCCCGCACAAATCGCTGGTCGAAGAATTAAAGCAATATCCGAATGCCGACATCGTCTGGTGTCAGGAAGAACCGCAGAACCAGGGCTATTGGCACTTCGTGGATCGCCGGATCGAAGCGGTGTTGGCCGAAACGAAAGCCAAGGCCACGCGCCCGCATTTCGTGGGGCGCATTCCGGCGGCGGCACCGGCGACGGGTCTTCTGGCCCGCCATCAGGCGGAACAGGCGAAGCTGATCGGCGAGGCGCTAACGCTTTAATATTGCATAACAATATTTTCTGGACGCGGCGGGGCTGGGTTGTTACTGTCCCGCCGTTTCTTATTTTAATCTATTGATTATAATGGGAAAAACAGTAAAAAATTGTCTGGATTATTTCCAGAATATTTGTAATAAAAGCACATGTCTTCTAATCCGTATGTTCATGGACGTCGAGCGGCTTCGCCGACGACGGTTACGATGTGGAAGGCCCGCTATGTGAATCCGCATACGGGTGAAATTTCCTTTGTTCAAACACAGGGCACGCCGCTGGAAAACGGTGCGCACATATATACAGACCCGGTTCACAAGGGGCATTTGATCTGCGCGCATTGTGCGGCAAAGGTCCATCATCGCAAAGGTCCGCATGGTATGGGCGGAAATTCGGCGTCCGGTCACGACAATCATTTCGCCACCAATCGCGGGCAAAAACACGGTGATGATTGCAAATGGGAATTTCCCGAACCATGGGAAAGCAACATTGCCTATGATGACAAACGCGGTTGGCGCATTCACATCAACGTGCCGATTTATAACGAAGCCATCGTTACATCCTTGTCCGGTGTCTACCGCCGTGTTGCCGGCGGGCGTATCCGGACCAAGGATGAAAATCTGCGGTCGCACAAGCCCTTGTCCGTTGAAAGTGCAAATGATGTGGTGGCTTTGATCGAAAAAGGTGATGTTAAAAGATTGACGGATTCTATCGTGATCTTTCGCAATCAGTCGTTGTCGTGGAAGGATTTCTGTATCCGGTATGATGCGCCGTCCCGCTATCTCGCTTTGATAAAAAGAATGCAGGAAAAAAAGGATGCGGGGGCAAAGAATCCCGAAACATTCGGTTTTTTTGAATTCAGGACGGATAAATCCCATGCGTTTTATCGCGGGGCAAAACCTGTTATCGAAGCCCCCGCGATTGTCCTGCCTGAAAAAGACCGCCGCGGTAAGCCGCAGAATGTGGTTTTAAAGGTGGATATGCGGGGGACGGGGGATGCGCGCGCGCTGGTCGCGTTCGAAGGGTATGAGCGTTCGTTTATGATCCTTGGCGGTTTGACGCATCGCCGTCATGAAGGGCCGCATAACACCACGCATTATCTAACCATCAAGGTGGCAAGCGGGGAGCAAATTGCGCCCGTGGTCGTAAAAGATCTATGGGAAAAGGTTTCGCAGAAAACGGCCGCCAAGGGCGATTTCGGACTTGCCGCGCATACGGTTGAAAATATGGTTGGTGTTATGACTTCCCAGCCCGCACAGGGCAAGACACCGCCACCGGCGCAAACAGACCGGGGCGCGCCGTATCTTCCCGGTTTTGAACCGTAAAACCTTAAGCGAGGCTTGACCTTCCATGCTCTTCACGCCATGTTAGGGGCGATATAAACCCGCTTTCCAAAAGAAGAAGATCATGGCCGAAATCAAAGTTCCCACCCTTGGTGAATCCGTCTCCGAAGCGACCGTTGCCAAATGGTTGAAAAAAGAAGGGGACGCCGTTGCCGCCGATGAAACGGTGGTAGAGCTGGAAACGGACAAGGTGACGCTGGAAGTCAACGCGCCGTCCGCCGGGGTGATTTCAAGAATTATCGCACCCGAAGGATCGAATGTCGGGGTTGGGGCGATTCTGGGTGAAATCGGCGCCGGTTCTGCCGCAAACGATACCAAAAACGCACCGAAGAACGATCCGGTCGCGCCCGCGCCTGAAAAACCCGTTCCTGCGGTGGCCGTGCAATCCGCGCCGACGCCAACCAGCGCACCATCGGGGGATAACGGCCCCGCCGCCAACAAAATGATGGCGGACAACAACATTAACCCGTCGTCCGTTGCGGGCACGGGCCGCGATGGCCGCATTACAAAGGGCGATGTAATCAACCACATGGAGGGCGGGAATGCCGCCCCCGCACCGGCCAGACAATCCCCGCCGATGCAACAACCGGCGGCACCGCATGTGCCGCGCGATACGGGCCCGCGCGAAGAACGCGTGCGTATGACGCGCCTGCGCCAGTCGATTGCAAAACGGTTGAAGGAAGCGCAGAACACGGCGGCGATGCTGACCACGTTCAACGAAGTCGATATGACGAATGTGATGGAACTGCGCAACAACTATAAAGACGCCTTTGAAAAGAAATACGGCACAAAGCTCGGTTTCATGTCCTTCTTCGTGAAGGCGGCCGTAAACGCGCTTAAGGAATTTCCGGCGGTGAATGCCGAAATCGATGGTGAAGACATCATCTATAAAAACTATTACGACCTTGGCGTGGCCGTTTCGACGCCGCAAGGTCTGGTCGTTCCGGTGGTCAAGGATTGCGATACCAAAAACATGGCGCAAATCGAAAAGGATATTGCGGAAATGGGCAGCCGTGCCAAGGATGGAAAACTTTCCATCGATCAAATGAAGGGCGGCACCTTTACCATCACCAATGGCGGGATTTTCGGATCGATGCTCTCCACGCCGATTTTAAACCATCCGCAGGTGGCCATTCTCGGGATGCACAACATCGTCAAACGCCCGGTGGTCATGCCGAACGGGGACATCAAGGCGCGGCCGATCATGTATGTGGCCATGTCCTATGATCATCGTATCATCGACGGGAAGGAGGCCGTGAGCTTCCTCGTCCGTATCAAACAGGCGATCGAAGACCCGCAAAGACTCGTTCTTGAAATCTGATCTTTTAAAACCCCGCGTAAATGCGGGGTTTTTATTTCGAATTTTATCTATTTCACAGCTTATAAATTGATAAATTTTTAGCGGAAATTAGACATCTCCTAACGCTCCTTACGCTAAAATGATATTTGGGTAGGGATCCTATGTTGAAAAAATATTTGAAAGATAGTCTTGCGCGGTCATGCCTGTTGTGGCGTTGATGCTGCCTGTTATCGTGGGTGTTGCGGGTGTCGGCACAGATGTCAGCTTCTGGATGATGACGCGTCAGGACTTGCAAACGGCGGCGGATGCGGCGGCGGTTGCTGGCGCGTGGGAAGCGGCCCGCGGTGCGGATGATGCGGTCATTCAGGACGGTGCCGAAAAAGAAGCGGTCAACAACAGCTATGTCCCTTCGATGAACGGCAACATTCTGGTCCAGTATGATCCGGATGAAGAAGTCGTGAACGTCACCTTGCAACAGGATGCGCAGAGCTTTCTGGCCAAGGCGGTATCGGCAACCCCCGCCCACGTTCTGGTAACGGCGCAGGCCAGCATTCTGCCCGGCACGGATGATTTTTGTATCTTGAGTCTGGAAGATACCGAACTGGGAAGTTTGACCACATCGGGAACCGTCGATCTGGAAATGCCCGATTGCGGAATTGCCGTGAATTCTTCCAGCGATTCTGCCTTTAAGGTCAACGGGAACGTGACCATCAATGTGGATACCATTTCAATCGTGGGCGGTTTGAGCGTGAGCGGCGGCTCCGGCACCGTGACCTACAACGATCTGAACGAAAATGCCGCGCCGATCCGCGATCCGTACGCGAATTTTGAACCGGTCATGGGGACGAGCTGTAACTATAACAATACGAGCATTTCGGGCGGGGGTACAAAGCACCTGTATCCGGGCGTCTATTGCGGTGGCCTTAGAATCCGCGGGAACAACAATGTCATCATGCACCCCGGTGTTTATACCTTTAAGGGCGGCGCGGTGGATATTGCCGGGGGCGGCACCCTGACGGGGACGAATGTCAGCCTGATCCTCACGAACTCCGGCAGCAATTATGCCACGTTGAGTATCACGGGGAACCGCGTTGTAAATTTAAGTGCGCCGGCCGAAGGTTCGGACAATGCCGGTATGCTGGTATGGCAGGATCCCGGTGCGCCTTCCGGCGGAGTGAACAGCATTCTGGGCACGGCGGATATTATTCTGGACGGCGTTCTTTATTTCCCGGAACAGGAATTGAATTTGGGCGGGAACAGTACGGAAGTTAGCGATACCTGCACAAAGGTCGTTGCAAGAACCGTTATCCTGCACGGAAACCCATTCCTTGGAAATGATTGTTCGAACAAACCGATGGCACCAATCACGGCCCCACGGGTAAAATTATCGGCATAGAGCAGATATGATGATGAAACATATTTTAAAATATTATCGGGAGATTGGCGGGGTCGCCGCCATGGAATTCGCGCTGGTCAGCCCCGTTCTGGTTGTTCTTTTGGTCGGGACGCTGGATGCCGGCGTGTATATCAACGATAAAATGAAGGTGGAAAGCGCGGCGCGCAGTTCGGTTGAATACGTCCTGAGCAGCGGTGATGAATCCCACCTGATGGAAGACATCATGTCGCTGTATTTTCAGCCGCAGGATGAAACGGAATCCGAAGATATGTCATGGCAAAGCGATGTGACGGTCGAAACCGGATCGGTTTGCGAATGCGCGGACGGTGCCGAGGTTGCCTGCAGCGCATCATGCCCTGATCCGGGTGATTATCGCCGCCGGTACATAGAAGCGTTTGTAACCAAAAACCACGATACGATCTTCCCGTATCCCGGGTTGCCTTCGAGTCTGGTCATCAACGGGTATGCAAGAATACAAAAAGATTAGAAGCCATGCGTATAAAAGGAATCTTCAAACGATATGCAAAAAACCAGGACGGCGTCGCCGCCGTGGAATTCGGTTTGGTTTCTATGGGTTTTTTAAGCCTGATGTTCGGGACCATCGAAGCGGGGCACATGATCTGGGCCTACAATGCCGTCAGGAACGCCACCGAAGTTGCCTCGCGCCAGGCCCTGGTCGAAGAAACATTGACGGAAAGCGATCTGGAAGACATCGGAAAAAATACACTGGATAGCTTTATGGTGTCTTCGGAACATTTTCATTTAACACAGACGACGGAAACCAACGGCGGGGTTCAGTTCAACAAGCTGGATACAACATATCAATACACGCCGTTGTTGACGATCATGTTGCCGGAAAGTTTGACCAACGTCACATTCAACGTGACGGTCAGCCGTCCCTATAACTGGGGCGACGAATAATTCTTATACAAATGTCAGGATTTTTGTGCCGGAAAGCTGTTTCATCGCTTTGAATGCGTCCTGATCGCGTGCCTTTTTGGGATCTCCCACCGTAATCCGTTTGATTCCGGCCCCGACCAGATTGACCTGTTCGCGGCTGGTGGGGATTTGTGTGGAAAAAAAGAAATTTTCATCGATTTTATATCCGTGCCGCGCGCAATACATCAACATCCGGTTTACGGGCTCCTGAAACAACGAATATTTGTCGTCTTCGCGTTGTTCCAGAACGGCCAAATCTTCGGGGTCTTCGGTGGTAAAACCCGTAACCGCATGGCCGCGCGCGATCAAGGAATGGATTTTTCCGTTTTTGTCCGCAACGAATGCCACACAAAATTTCCGCTTGTCATGTTTTTTAAATGCCTGCGTCAGGATGTCCGTGAAAACGGCATCGCTTGGCGATTCAATCGGTTCTTTGAAAACGGGACTGTCTTCGGCCACGAATTTGGACGGTAACGATTCACAAATGGGGACGAGCCGTTCATCCTTGCGCCACAATTCGAAAACGCTGATCCCCGCCCGCTCGCACACCTGCATCGACATTGTTTCGAAATGGCCGCTGCGGCGTTTAAAGAAATCCTTATCGAACCCCTTATGATCGATATAAATTTTTTTGATTCCTGCCTCGGCGATGTTTTTGGCGCAATTCGGGCAGAACGGATCGGTGATGCAAAGGCTTGCGCCGTCTGTCGGGTGTCCGGCTTCTAAAATACAGGCGGTTTCGGCGTGGACGGTGCCGGATGAATTGCCGATGTCCGTATCCATGCCAAAGGATTTGAAAATGGGCTCCGGCCAGTAATTGGTGCGGGATAGGGAAAACCCGCGGCCGAACAACGTGGCGGCCACCTTGTTGGCGGGGTGCTTGCTGCTTCCGACAATATCGACCGCCGCCTGCATGGCGGAAAAAGGGTCTGTTATGCTCATGCCGTTACGAATTCCTTGAATCCGGCGCGCGGTCTTGCGCCCGGATGTGTGATTATAACCGCTGCACAGCGATTGCCAAGGGCGGCGGCGGATCGCAGGTCATAATCACGGCAAAGGCCGAAGAGCAGGCCGGCGGCAAACGCATCGCCCGCGCCGTTCGTATCGGTGACGGGGGCGGGCGGTGTGGCTACCGGAACATGGTTGATGTGCTTTTGGTCGAAAACATAAACGCCGTCCTGTCCAGCCGTCACCGCACCGGATTTGAATATGGTGCGTATTTTTTCAATCGCGGCGGAAAGATCGAAGGTGCGTGTCATAAACATGGCTTCTTGCGCGTTCACAAGAATCATATCCGATAGCGGGATGAGGCTATCGACCGCCTCTTTGTATTTATCGAGGATGGATAAATCGTTGGGGGATAAAACCACCGTTCGCCCGGCGGCGCGCGCAATCGTTGCGGCCTCGGCAAACGCATCGACGCTAACGCGGGCATTCAGGGCATAGCCATCCATGCACAGAAACTTGGCCTCCTTGATGGAATCACGGTCAAGATCTGCCACCGATAAATCCTCCTGCACCCCGTAATAAGAGGCAAAGGTGCGTTCGGCATCCGGTGTAACAAGCGTAAAAATGCGCGTGGAACCGGCACCTTTTTGCGTGTCCGGAATACCGGTGTAACGGATGTTGTTCTTCTTCAAATCGTCTAAAAACCGCCGGCCTATGGAATCATCCGCCATACGGCCGATGAAGGCGGCGGTACCGCCCAACGCGGAAATGCAATCGGCCACGTTCGCGCTGCACCCACCCGGAATATATTGCGGGTTGGGGAGGGCGGCTTCCAGCGCATCGGCCTGTTGCAGGTTTAAATATGTGCAAATGCTTTTGGGGAAATTCCATTGCACCAGAAACTGGTCATGGACGTTCGCGATGATGTCGATACCGGCATTGCCGATCCCGCAGAAATCAATGGTCATGCAATATTATTGCTTATTATTTTGCCAACTGGAAGGGGGTTCCTTGCATCGGTTGTTTTTCCCGTTCGACCTTGGCCCGCATTTTTTCAATCTGGTGCCACATAACTTCAAGACTGACATCGGTCGGCTTTACATTTTGTGACAGAGCAAAGCGGGAGGCTTCCTCGATCGCCTGTCCACGGTCGCACAGGTTGAGTTTGCCGTTGTCACAGGGGCCGTATAAATTTTCCAGACCCTGACGGGCGCGTGTTGCCTTGCTTAAAAGATTGCGCGTAATCTCGGCGGGCGATGTCGCTATAATCACGTTATCCAGCAGCTTTTTGCTTTTTGCCGCATATTTATCGAATTTATCCTGTTTTGTTTCTTGGGGATCAAGACCAAATATTCCCAAAAACTCTGCTTCGGATTCACTGTCCTGTTCGGTAATAGCATCGCCGTGCGGGTTTAAAAACACGTTGCAAACGTCTTCGGTATGTTGAAAGGCGGGGACGATCACCCGTTTTCTTTTCTCGATGATTTCGTAAGAGGGGAAGACGTTTCTAAGCGTACAGCCGGTGGATTCTACAAACAGGTCTTCATCGCGAATGTTGCCACCCTTGAAAAAATCGGGAAGCGGCGGGTTTTTGCCCATGTTGTGTGCAATCATGGCGGCCATGCTGGGCTGGAGCGTGGGAAGTTCCGTTTCCCATTCACCGCGTTTTTGTTTGTGCAAAATCGTCGTCTTTTCCGATGGCATCAGGGTTTTGATGCACATATCGATATTGCGGATATAAAAATTGTTGTTCTGTTTGGTCAGGGCACAGCGAACACGCAGAGAATAGCCGTTTCTGGCAATGCGCTGGTCTGCGGTATCGAGATTGAATGTCACAAGGGCGTATTGATTGCTGGTCCAGTTGTCGGTATCGACGATCCGGTTCGGTTTTCCCTGAATGCCCGCGCGAATGTCTTCAAAGGTACGATAGCCGCCGGTGACGAGGTATTTCAGCTCTTCTTCGTCATTTTCCGCCTTGGGGTAAAACGGGACTCTGCCCTTAAAGCCCAGCTCTTTGGTCAGGCGGTCTGTCAAAGCGAGTTCGGGATCAAACATGGAATACACACACTCTTGCCATTGGGTGGGTTCGTTATATTGGAATATAAGCAAAAATGCAATTTAATTATGAAAATTAATTCGGAGTGGAAATGGTTAACGCTTTGCGCTAGATAAGGATTTTAGAAAATCAACCATCTCAACCACTTGGGGATAAGGCCATGGCTGCTGGAAGCGCGTATGACGTCATTGTAATCGGTGCGGGCCCAGGGGGCTATGTGGCCGCCATTCGCGCGGCGCAGCTCGGAATGAAGGTTGCCTGCGTGGAAAAGCGCGCGACGCTCGGCGGCACCTGTTTGAACGTGGGGTGCATCCCGTCGAAAGCCTTGTTGCACGCCACCGAAAAATACGACGCCGCCAGTCATCATTTCAAGGATTTCGGGATCGAGGTTTCGGGTCTGAAAGCCAACATAAAGGGCATGATGGGGCACAAGGACAAGGTTGTCACCGACAACACCAAGGGAATCGAATTCCTGTTCAAGAAAAACAAGGTTGACTGGCTGAAGGGCGAAGGAAAAGTGGTTGGTGCGGGGAAAGTATCCGTGGCCGGCACGATCTATGATGCCAAAAACATTATTATCGCGACGGGTTCGGATGTCGTTTCGCTTCCCGGTATTACCATCGATGAAAAGCAAATTGTGTCCAGCACGGGCGCGATTGCGCTGGAAAAAGTTCCGGGCAGCATGATCGTGATTGGCGGCGGCGTCATTGGGTTGGAGCTTGGCTCCGTCTGGTCGCGGCTCGGTGCCAAAGTGACCGTGATCGAATACCTGGACCGTATCCTGCCGGGGATGGATCTGGAAGTGGCAAAGGAAGCACAAAAGATCCTCAAAAAACAGGGGCTGGAATTCAAACTGTCCACGAAATGCACGGGCGCAAAAACGTCCGCAAAGGGCGTGGAACTTTCGATGGAGGCCGCAGCGGGCGGCAACGCCGAAACCATGACGGCCGATATCGTTCTGGTGGCCGTGGGACGTAAACCCTACACCGACGGGCTGGGGTTGAAAGAGGCGGGCGTCGAACTGGATGAACGCGGCCGTATCAAAACCGACGGACATTTTAAAACCAATGTGTCCGGCATTTACGCCATCGGCGATGTGATCATCGGCCCGATGCTGGCGCACAAGGCGGAAGATGAAGGCGTCGTGCTTGCCGAAATGCTGGCGGGTCAATCGGGCCATATCGATTACAACCTGATCCCCGGCGTCGTTTACACACACCCCGAAGTCGCCTGCGTCGGTAAAACCGAAGAGCAGTTAAAAGCCGAAGGCGTTGCCTATAAGGCCGGAAAGTTTCCGTTCATGGCGAATGGCCGCGCCCGCGCGATGGGTTCCACCGACGGGTTTGTCAAAATTCTGGCGGATGCCAAAACGGATAAAGTTCTTGGGTGCCACATCGTGGGGCCGGAAGCCGGGACGTTGATTTCGGAGGTCGTGATCGCCATGGAATTTGGTGCATCAGCCGAAGACATTGCCCGCACCTGTCATGCGCATCCCACATTGGAAGAAGTGACCAAGGAAGCCGCACTCGCCGTGGCGGGTCGCCCGATCCATATCTAGGCTTCGATCAGGGTTTTGGCCCTTGCGGTTCGTCGTCGTCCTTGCGGACGATGCGCAGGTGCGGCGGCATTTTTCCGGAGGATCTCGGGGCGGAATCGTGTTCCGGTCTTTCGGTGCCGGCAATCACGCGCAAATCAGGAAGGCGGCTTACGGGGCCTTTGGGAGTTTTTCTTTCCGGTAAATAATTTCCTTCATCCAAAAGACACCCATAGGGTGCGTCATAGAGGTCTGCAGGCGTTCTGAGTGCTCCGGGTGCCCATCGTTCGGGAAATTTTTTGTACCATGGTTCTTTTGTGGTTGTTTCCAGCGCGAGAACAATGGGTATGCCGGCCTGAAAATAAGTTTCGATGACGTGATAGGGGTTTTGATCCTGTCCGGTAAAAAAGAATTCCGTTCTATAAGGTATCTTTTCCTTCGTTTGCAAATCTTTATAAAAAGTATCGCTGTTTTTATCATCGACAAGCGCAAGCAGAACAGCTCGCTGTCCGGTTCTTTGGGCGCGGTCGTGTTCTTGTGCTATTTTATATTCCAGTGCGGAAATTCTGGGTAATGCCGCGGTTGCATCATTTCCGGCAAGGCCGAAGGCGCGGCGGAGGAATGAATCCTTGCGTCCTTTTTCGTCTGGATCGATGGGCGCAGGAGGCATTTTTGGAATGTGATTTGTTATGGCATAGGTGGATCGTCTGACCGGTTCGGTCATATCGGGAAATCGTTCCATCATCCGGCTTTGTTGCAACTGGTCTTTGAATGGCCGTCCATTCAAAAGATTGAACGTCCAAAGAACCGGCATATCTTTACCGTTATAATGGTCCGCGATCTCCGACGGGTTTCCTTTGACGCCGATGGTCGAAACGGTACAGGAAAAGGGGCCGTAATAGGGGCCGTAATAGGCTTCTCCGCCTTCATCCGGTAACAGCGTGACCAGCATATGCGTATGCCCCTGTTCCACATAGGCCTTAAAATCCTGCGCCATCTTTTTGGAAAGCTGCGCGGCGGGTGTAATGGCCATGCCGAATAATTTTCTTATATCGCGTGGGATCATGTTCAATCCGTTTGCGTCCTCACGGGTTGTTGATAACCAGATGTAGTACCGGCTTGGAAGAGGCTCCCCCTTTACACCCATCATTCCCGGTAAGGTCGGGATTTTCATCCGCGCGCGTTGTGTAGGTTTTCGGCGGAGCCAGGGAAATTACGGGGTTTCCCTGAAGGTCGGACGGGAAAACGATGGACCCCGGTGTCCAGCCTTCGGGCATCTGTTTGCGCGGGTCGCTGCCCTTGGAAATCAAATCCATGGCGAGGATGACCGGGAAATTCGCTTTGGTATAGTTGCTGATTCCAACATACGGGTTCGCCCCTTCGGGAATGGGTGTGAAATCATACGAACAAGACACGCTCTTTTTTGTTATGGGGTCTGTATAGGTCATCAACCCGTTGTCGTTTTTGTCGGCAATCAAAACAACCAAAAAGGCGACATAGCCTTTGGAATGAAATTCCGTAAATTTTTTAAAAAGCGTCTCTTCGAAGGACGAAAGTGAGCCTGTTTTTGGGTTCGCATTCGTATTGGCGGCCCCTGAGAAATATTCGTTCATATTACACACCCTTTTGATTTTCATAATAAAAAATTATAAAATAAGCAAGAAAAAGATTTTATTGACATAATTTTTGCTCTTTTGTAGGTTTTTCGCTCTAAGCAGATCAAAAAGGCAAGGGCTACCGGACATTGCGTCCGGGGTGTGAGAGTAAAATGATGGACGGCAAAATGTTTAACGGGGCCGGTTATGCGGTAACGGAAGCAGCACAAAGGCTGACTTCGGAAATGAAGGCTGCTGCCGAGGAGAAACGAAAATATGACGCCAGAAGGAAAGCCTTCGATGAGGTCATCTCGTTTTTACCGCGCGCCTATCTTCTGGAATTGCTGCGAGAAAATACCGAGGAAAAAACCAGGGGCTTGAGAGAAGACCAGATTGAAAAACTTCCTCTTGAAATCCAGCTTAAGCTAACGCCCTGATCGTCATCCGCTTTTATCCCGCTTCGGCGGACGAATTTCGCGTTACGACACAGCCATAGGTCCGGATCGCTTTCAACACTTCGGGGTGTTTGCTCAAATTGAAAACGCGGGTGTATTCGGTGGGTTTGCGATAGGGCAGGTCCAGATACCTGAAATCGCCGCATTTTGCGGGCAGCATATTTTCAATGTAAACGGCAAAAGCATCGGCGTTTTCATCCGCCGTGATGTTGGCCAGATTTTTGACATCGATGGTGAAATGCGCGGGTGTTTTATCAATGACGGTGGCGCGGATCGGCTGGAATTCATCGGGCGCAATCGAAGGAATCCCTGAAATATCGCGGTCCGTGGCGATGCGTGCGCGGCCCGTGATGGCAAGGCCACATAACACAATCCCCATAACGATAATGCCAAAATACGGTTTCATGGTTCTTTTCTCCCCCGCCGCGCCACTCCAAAACGGGCGCGACGGGGGACAAACGGTTGAAACATAAAAAAGTTCATCGTCCCTTATTTTACTATGGTTTCAAACCCGCCGTAACTAAGCCGCTTCATATCGAAAGGCGGGTTTTCAGGATTGCATAAAGCCGCCACGCGCTTGTCCGCCATGACTTTTTTGTTGACGACGTCGCGTTGCTTTTTGGATTTATAGGTAATCCACGCAAATATTACCGTTTCGGCGGGCTTCGCTCCGGTAAGTTTACGGAACGGTATCCCCATTTTTACGGCGAGGTCTTCGCCTGCGCATTCGCGGTAATCTATTGCGCCATGGTCGCGCCAGACTTTCGCCGCGACCTTCGCCATTTTGGTGTAGGCCTGTAAATTCTTTTTTGCCAAGACAAGCACAAACCCGTCAACATATTCCGCCATTTTTAAATCTCCTTTTCGCAATTAAACGATTGTAAGTTGAAATGATTCATGCCCGCGGGTGGGCTTTTTTATAAATCGCGAGCATTTCCTGCGCGTTTATTTCCGTGTAACGCTGGGTGGTGGACAGGGACGCATGGCCCAGCAATTCCTGAATCTCACGTAAATTCGCGCCGTTTTGCAAAAGATGCGTGGCAAAGGAATGGCGGAGTGCGTGGGGCGTGGCCGTTTCAGGAAGGCCGAGTTTACGGCGCAGATCGCGCATCGCTTTTTGGGCCACACCCTGGTTTAACCGTTTGCCGTTTTTTTCTCCCACGAACAAGGGCCGTGTGCCGTCTTCGCCATACGGGCAGGCGGCGCGGTATTCTTCGATCGCTTTTTCCACCATGGGCAGGACGGGGACTTGTCGTTCTTTGCGGCCCTTTCCCGTGACGCGCAAAAATCCTTCGCGGGGGAGGTCGACGATGTTCAATCCCAATGCCTCATCAATCCGCAGGCCGCAGCCATAAAGCAGGGTAAACAGCGCGCGGTCACGCAGGGCGACCCAATCCCCATCGCCTGCATCGGACAGGATGTTGAACGCCTGTGATTCCAGCAAAGGGCGGGGCAGTTTTTTGGGGAGCTTAGGCGTGCGCACGGTTTTGATGGCGGCGTTGTGGGCAATGCCCTGTTTGTCCATCCACGAAAGAAAGTTTTTTAAACCCGATAATGTGCGGGCGCGGGATGCGTTGGCACGGCCATTGATGGTTTGCCGTGACATCCATGACCGGAATTCATTTAAATTTGCATTCGCAACGTCCGCCACGCCGATGGCACGGGCCTTGTGATTTGCCAAAAATGTCACGAATTGCGAAAGGTCTCCGGTGTAGGCGCGAAGCGTATGCTTTGATACATTTTTTTCAACGCGTAACCATTGTTGCCAGTCGCCAAGTGATTTGGCAAGGTCTGCGGCACAGCATTCCAATATGGCGGGTTTGATGGTCATATATGATGTTCCGGTGGTGTCAACACACCAACGCCTTTTTTTGGTATTTCCGCCCAGTAACTCTGATGATGGCCGAGGTCATTATAGTATTTTGCCAGATACGTGGCGGCGGCTTCGGAAAGTTCGCCACACATGAAATATTCGCTGCCGTGCGTGTCCTGACGAAACAATGCATGCTCGCCGACCGTATCGGTTATGCCTGATTTTTTTAGAATATCTTCTATGGAATCTGCAGCCATGAACGGAACTGCCTTTCAACCACGCGGGCGAGGAAAGAGATTTGTTCCGTGCCTTGTCCGTCTTCGAACATCATCGGATCGCGCGATCCGAAGGCGAGAATGGCGGGCGGCGTGTTCATGGAAATGTCGACGCGGAGCAGGGCTTGCGATTGCACGAGCGTATAGGCACCGCCGTAAATAACCTCGATGCCGGCGATATTGGATTGAAGCAGCGCGCTTTTCCCGCCCATCCATTTGTCGATGGTGCCAGCGGGCACCATGCGGATGCCGGTGGTGTGGATATGTGGGATGTCGGTGCCGTCCGATTCCACAACCAGAACGCAGATGTCGGTGTCGAGCATCGTCGCCATATCCATGGTGATGATCTGGATGAATTCTTCGAAATTGCGGGCTTCGAGCAGGCGGAGCACGACGTTTTGAATCCGCTGCTGGTTGTTCATGTTAGAACGTGCGTTTTCAACCAGCGTCTTGGCGGTGGTCACCACCTTTTCCTTGTCCTGTTTTAACCGTTCCACCATGAAGGACATGAAATCCTTGACCTTCCTGTCCGTGCTTTTGGGCGGGATCAGGTAATCCATCGCCCCAGGGTTCTGCGCGAGGAACTTCGGATTGGCCTTTAAAAAGGCCACTACGTCGGCGGAGGTCAGGGCGGAATCGGAATCTGTGGGGGTGGAGGGCATTGTCTCGGACATGAATCGTTACCTTTTCGAGGGATTCTAGCATGCGTTTTCGGGCTTTTGAATCCGTTATCGTGCGGTTTGGCAAAATATCGTCCGGAAGGGGTGTGAAAAACCAAAATGCACATATTCTCGCAAATGTCTGAAATTTCAGGTAGAATCGAAAAATGACCAAGGTATTGCCCAAAAATCTGACCTCCTATGATCTTTTAAAAACCTTCGCGCTGGTTTTGATGATCTTCGATCATGTGGGGTATTACTTTTTCCCCGAACATCTCTGGTTGCGCGCGCTGGGGCGTTTGTCCGCGCCGGTGTGGTTGTTTTTGATCGGCTATGCGCAAAGCCGCGATTTTTCACCCCGCATGTGGATCGGTATTGCGTTGATGGCCTTGTCCGCCGTGGCGGTGGGGCAGGCACTCCTGCCACTGACCATCCTTGCGACAATGCTGGTGGCGCGTGCCATCCTTGATCCCGTCATGAATATTGTGCGGCGACAACCGCAAACGCTTTACTTCTTTGCCGCGATCTTTTTCGTGGGCACGTTCTTCACCTATCAGGTGCTGGAATACGGAACCGAAGTTTTCATGATCGTCATGCTGGGCTATATGGTGCGGCACCGGGATGAACTGCCCTTTAAAAAGGATCAAATATTCCAGTTCATGCTGGTGGCAACGACCGCGCATATGTTTTTTCAAACGCTGGTGTTTTTTACCTTCTCCTCCGCCCAGATGGGGTTTGTCGTGCTGGCCTCGCTCGCTTTGATGTCGGGGCTTTTGAAATTCCGGGGGTGCGAATATGCCGCCCTGACGAAAAAGATGCCCGCGCCGGTGACATGGTTTTGTCAGCTGTGCGGCCGCCGCAGTCTGGAAATCTACGTCCTTCATATCGCGATCTTCCGTTTTGTCGCGCTATATCTGGGGGTCGAAGGGCTCTCCTTATTTAATTTCCATATTTTTTAAACTTATGTTGTTTTTTCTGGGCGAAAAAAGGTCGTATCCGGCGGCTTTCTTGTGCTTGCATGGCCCGCGCCCGTGTGCTATCGAAGGCGCAACTTTTAACATTATATATTAAGGGACATGCGTGGCTTCTAATCCTAGATCCTCAGGCACTGCCGCCTTCCGATATGCTTCTGCCCTGGTCGATCTGGCCATGGAAAAGGCATCGTTACCCCAAATTGAAAAAGACGTGGCCGATCTGAAACTTATGGTCAAAAACAGCCCTGATTTGCAGGCCGTTTTGCGCTCGCCTTTGGTCAAAACCGCCGCCGCGCAGGCCGCGCTGGCCGCGATTGCGGATCAGGCGAAATTCTCGCCGCTGACCAAAAACCTTTTGCTGCTTCTGGCACAGAATCGCCGTTTGAAAGAGATGGAATCGGTTCTGGATGCCGTTGGGGAAAACCTGTCCGCCCGCCGCGGGGAGTTGAGCGCAAAGGTCGAAAGCGCGAGCCCGCTGACCGAAGCCCAAGCCAAAGCACTGGCCGAAAACCTGTCCAAAACCATCGGGCAGCCGGTGGCCGTTGAAACATCCGTGAACAAAGCCCTGATCGGCGGCGTGACCATCACGCTGGGATCGTTGATGATCGATGATTCGATCAAAACGAAACTGGAGCGCATGGGCCGCGCCATGAAACATTCCGGCACCAAAGCCGCATAATTTTTTAAAGAGGAAAAAAGAAAATGGAAATCAAAGCAGCCGAAATTTCGGAAATCCTGAAAAAGCAGATCGCGGATTTTAGCGCGCAGGCCGACGTGGCCGAAATCGGACAGGTTCTGTCCGTTGGGGACGGTGTTGCCCGCGTGTATGGTCTGGATCGCGTTCAGGCCGGCGAGATGGTGGAATTTCCGGGCGGCATCAAAGGCATGGCGTTGAACCTTGAATCCGACAATGTCGGGGTCGTTCTGTTCGGCGCGGACAAAGACATTAAAGAAGGCGACATCGTCAAACGTACCGGTGAAATCGTTCAGGTACCGACGGGCAAAGGCTTGCTCGGCCGCGTGGTCGATGGTCTGGGGAACCCGATCGATGGCAAAGGCCCGCTGAAAGATGTGAAATACGCCCGCGTGGAAGTAAAGGCACCCGGCGTTATTCCGCGTAAATCGGTGCATGAACCGATGCAAACGGGGTTGAAGGCGATCGACGCGCTGGTGCCGGTTGGCCGTGGCCAGCGGGAATTGATCATCGGTGACCGTCAGACCGGAAAAACCGCTGTCGCGATCGATGCGATCATCAACCAGAAAAACATCAACAAAGACCCGGATGCGAAAAAACATCTGTACTGTATCTATGTGGCCGTCGGTCAAAAACGCTCCACGGTGGCGCAGCTGGTCCGCGAACTCGAAGACAACGGCGCCATGGAATATTCCATCGTGGTGGCCGCTACCGCGTCCGACCCTGCGCCGATGCAGTTCCTCGCCCCCTACACGGG